>JAGLSW010000901.1 GCA_023135565.1 Candidatus Aminicenantota bacterium
AAACTTTTATTTATTTAAAATCAAAAGCACTCACCCGCTGCCCCTGCCGCGAAGCGGAAAAAGGCCTGCCTGAAAATTCGCCAATGCTAATGTTAACTTGTCTGTTCCCATACCTGCTTCGATTGTTATTTCACTGTTGATTTTGTTGACAATTCTTGTTTTTTAATCTATACTTTTACCGGTAACGAAAAGGATCAGTAATGAAGAATAAAGAAAAGGATTTCGATGCAGTTAAAATGATGCGGGAAATCCGGGAAAAATTAGGCAAAGAATATGAAGCCGATCCCAGGTTAAGGGAAAAACGTCTAAAGGAAATACAAAAAAAATATGGTTTGAAGCCGGGTAAGAAACAATATTCTCATTTCTCCCGGACCGTGTTTCCAGGGAGCCGGGAGAGGCGTTTGTAAAAGAACCGGCAATAAAAGGTGGACAACGTTAAAAGATATAAATGAAAAGATGAAGAAAGCCTAACGCATATAAAGCGGCGACGATGTCGTCGATCATAATCCCGAATCCACCGCGTATCCTGTCCGCCATGTTCACCGGCGGGGGCTTCAGTATATCGAAAAACCGGAAAAGAAAAAAACCTATCACATAAAGCACGATCGAAGGCGGGATAAATAACAACGCCACCATCTGACCCACTACCTCGTCGATAACACACTGCCCGGGGTCTTTCTTTTGATAATGTTTTTCCGCTGCCGAGGACGCCGGGATGCCGATTAAAAACAATAGTACGATAGCCGCAACCTGTACGTATATCGAAGGCGCTAAATAAAGGTTGGCGGCAAAAAATACCGCGGCGGTGATAAGCGACGTCAACGTGCCCGGCGCTAAGGGGAATTTTCCCACATTAAAAAAAGTAGCTATCGATAACCATATTTTATTTTTCATATCTTTTCTCCATCTAACAATTCATCCTGGGAACCGCTAATTTTGATCTTGTACAGCCCGTAATTTTCGTCGAAAGGCACTTTTACCCGCGTCAAACCGTCGCTGTCCGGGGCCTGGGATTTTATCCTGCCGATAGTACAGCCACCCTCCCAGGGACCCAAAGGAATAAACTCTTGCTCCGAACCGAGAATCTTTTTATTGTAAAGCCCGATGTTACGGTCCGATATGTCCATCAGCAGTTCCCGGCGCTCTTCGATTTGGGCCTGGGTAATCCTGTCTTTATACTCGAAAGCTTCAGTACCCTCTTCTTCCGAAAAATCGAAAACGCCGATTCTTTCGATGGCGGATTGCTTCGCAAATTCCGCCAGCTCGTCGAAATCCGCCTCCGTCTCTCCGGGAAAACCCACTATAAAAGAAGAACGAATCACCGCATCTTTGTGTGTTTTCCTGATCTTGTTTATCGATGCCAGGTTTTTCTCCACGCTGCCGCCGCGGTTCATCTTTTTCAACACATCAGCCGCCACATGCTGGAAAGGCAGGTCGAAATAGGGAATAATAGACGGGGCAGAGAAGGCCGCGATGATCTCGTCCGTCACCTCTTCGGGCATCAAATAAAGCACCCGCACCCAGGGAATACCTAATTTGCCGATCTCTGCCAGCAGTTGGGGCAGTTCCGATTTACCCCCTCTATCTTTGCCGAAATAGGTGGAATTCTGCGAAATCAGGTTGATCTCCCGGAAACCCATATCTTTATATTTTGCCGCTTCCGCGGCGATGGAATCTATAGCCCGGGAACGGTAGGAGCCGCGTATTTGCGGGATGGCGCAGAAACTGCATTTCATATTGCAGCCTTCGGAAATCTTGATAAAAGTCACATTGGGCGTGGTAGTAATGATCCTTTTATAATTCTCATCGTATAGAAAAAGTTCTTTGTCCCGGTATTTTTCTTTTTTATTTTGGGCGATGATTTCCGCCAGTTCTTCTAAATCGTTTACCCCCCACAAAATATCCACATCTTTGAACTCTTCCTGCAAATCTTTTGAGTAGCGCTGGGTCAAACAGCCGAACACAGCGACATGTTTGATTTCGCCCTTTTCTTTTTGCTCTAAGGCTTTTAAGATTTCGTCGATGCTCTCCTCTTTGGCGTCCCTGATGAAGCCGCAGGTATTGATCAGCAGCCAATCCGCCTGCTCATAAGGGGAAACGATTTCGATATTCTTTTTTTCCAGCAGGCCGCCTACCACCTCGGTATCCACCAGGTTTTTAAAGCAGCCTAAGCTGACAAAAGAAACGGTTGTTTTATTATCTTCCATTTAGAAAAACAGGTTATAGACAAACATCCCTAATATGGCGATAATCAGGATCGGCCCTAAGAACATAACGGATATGGACCAGATCGCGGCGAATCTGAATTTTTGCGCCCCCTCCCAGGTAATCTCCTTGAGGGCATTGGAAGTTTTCCACACGTAACCCACGAAAATAGCCAAAAATAGCGCACCGATGCTTAAGGACAATTCGCTCCACATTTTATCCATCAGGGCGAAAAAACTGATGCCCAACAGGGGCAGCTTCTTAAAGAAGGCCACCTCGCTGTACGACAGCACAGAAGGAATCCCCACCAGCAAGGTCACCGCGCCCATGATCAAGGCCGATTTTTTCCGGCTCCATTTTTTTTCGTCGATGCCGTAGGAAGTGGCTACTTCTAAAAGCGACACCGTAGAAGTCAGGGCGGCGATGCAAAGCAGCAGGAAAAACAAGGGACCGAAGATCATACCTCCGGGTATTTTTGCAAAAAGAACGGGTAAAACATTAAACATGATGCCTTCACCGGCGGCAGGGTCCATGCCCTGCGACAAGAGAGCGGGAAAGATGATAAGCCCAGCCATGATAGCGATAGACGTATCGAAAAGAACCACCCAGGCCGTAGCCGAGGGCAGGTGTTCTTTTTTTCTCAGGTAGGAGCCATAGGTGATCATGCACCCCATGCCCAGGCTGAGGCTGAAGAACGCCTGGCCCATAGCGCTGATGATGACTTTGATATTTAGTTTGGTGAAGTCGGGTTTCAGGTAGAATTCCAGGCCTTTTTCAGCCCCCGGCAGGGTTAATGAGCGTACCAAAAGTATGACCAGGATGATCAGCAAACCGGGCATCAACACTTTGGCGAATCTTTCGATGCCGTTTGAAACGCCCCTGGACACCACATAGATCGTAATCAAGAGGAAAAAAGTCAGCAGCGCGATTTGCAGCAGCGTATCGCCGGTAAAGCTGTTATATAAATTTTCCGCATTGGCGCTGGTTATATTTTTGAGTTTCCCGGTAACCGCCTTAAAAAAGTAGCCCACGGTCCAACCGGCGATCATCGCATAATAAGACAGGATCATGATCCCGGTAAGCACTCCTAAGTAGCCCAGCAATTTCCACGGCCCTTTCGGTTTGATCGCTTTAATGGCGCCCACCGGGTTCTTACCTGAAAATCTACCCAGTGCTGTCTCCGCAATCAGTATCGGCAGGCCGATCAATAAGATGGATACTAAGTAAATAAGAACGAAAAGAGCGCCGCCGTTTTCCCCGGCAGCATAGGGGAAACGCCAGATATTTCCCAGTCCCACTGCTGAACCTGAGGCAGCCAGGATAAAACCGAATTTTGAACCCCAATTTCCTCTTGAACTTGAAGTCATGAGAAGCCTCCTGTAATTTAATCCTACTTTCTATCATAGAGTTATGCAGTTGTCAAATATTAATTCAAAAAATCGCAAAATATAAAGGAGCAGGGTTTCGTATTTTTAAAAAAATGATGTAATCTTGATGATTTTCTCGAAAGGGGTTGTGAAATTTAGTGTTTTGTGTTATATATCTTATAAAAATGACTGATACTCGAAAGTTAACCGGCCAGGACAGCAAGACCCAGAATGGAGAGGAAAAGTACAGCGTCATTTTTGAAGGAAAAATTAATCCTAACAGCCTTCTCCAGGTTGTAAAACAAGAAATCGGCGCCCTTTTCGGTATCGACACAGCCAGGGTAGAAGGTATTTTCGCTAAAACACCCTGGATGCTTAAATCCAACCTAACTCTGAGGGATGCCCAGCAGTATAAAATGACGTTTGAACAGACCGGGGCATTATGTGCCATAAAGGGTTTAGCGGGCAAACCGGTTCCCCCGCAAGCCGGGCCACCTGCTGCTGCCAAAACGCCTCAACCCCCGCCGGGCCTGACGCCACCCACAGTAAAACCGGGAGCACCGCAAGCCGGGCCGCCTGCTGCTGCCAAAGCGCCTGCGCCCCCACCGGGCCTGACGCCTCCCACAGTCAAACCGGGAGCGCCTAAAGCCGGGCCGCCTGCTGCTGCCAAAGCGCCTGCGCCCCCGCCG
>JAGLSW010000902.1 GCA_023135565.1 Candidatus Aminicenantota bacterium
AGCCCCCCTTGTCGCCGAAGGCAAAGAAAAAAACGTATTCGATATTTTAGGCCGGCTAATGAAAAAATATCGTTTACCCACCGGTTTCGGTAGTGAGATTTCGCCTTTTGTAGGCGGCGGCATCGGGTATTTTTCTTATGAATTGGGCCGGCAGATAGAAGCGCTGCCGGCGACCACCCGGGACGTAATGGGCATACCCGAATGTTATATAGGTTTTTACAATGCGGTTATTATTTGCGATCACGAAAAAGAAAAAACATATCTATCGTATTTTGATCCCGGCTGTGAATGCAGTATCGCATCTTTCGAGCGGTTGAAAGAGGAGATACTCTCGATTCGTCCCGGTCTTTATGCCGGCAGGGGCATCTCTCCGGGCTGGAAGGCGACCCGCGGCGGGGAACTGTCGAGCCTCTTCAAGAGCGACCTGACCAAACAGGAATATATGGCCGCCGTCAACCGCATTAAAGAATACATCCTGGCCGGTGATGTGTACCAGGTCAACATGACCCGGCGTTTCGAGACCGGCATGGAGGGTATCCCCCCCTGGCAGTTGTACAAACGGTTAACGCACATTAACCCCGCCCCTTTTGCCGCTTATATGAATTTTGCAGGCGTCACCGTGGTGTCTTCTTCGCCGGAGCGGTTTTTAGAGATTAACGGCCGCTATATAGAGGCGGGCGCGTGCCCGCAGCCTATGAACGTGGGCGAAACGATTTCTTCGAGAGAAAAAAATCCTCGTAAAAAAACAAGATTCTTCCCCATCAGTACTATAGAAGCCCGTCCCATCAAAGGAACCGTGAAACGGGGCAGTACGCCGCAAGAAGATGAAAAAAACAAACAGTTCTTGTTAAATGACGAAAAGAACCGGGCCGAACTGGCTATGATCGTGGACCTGATGCGCAACGACCTGGGGCGCGTCTGCGAAACCGGTTCGATAGAGGTTAAAGCGTTCCCGGAATTGGAAACCTATGCCTCGGTGCATCATTTGGTGTCCACTATCACCGGCCGGCTGCAAGAAGGGAAAAATGTAATAGATGTACTAAAAGCCGCTTTCCCCGGCGGTTCTATCACCGGCGCGCCCAAGATCAGGGCCATGGAGATTATCGACGAATTAGAGCCGGTGGAACGGGGTATCTATACCGGCAGCATCGGTTATTTAGGATTTAACGGCTGCTCCGATTTGAATATCGTGATACGTACTATCGTAATCAGCGGCGGTAAAGCCCATATCCAGGCCGGGGGCGGCATCGTGGCCGATTCGGTAGACCGCGAAGAATACGAGGAGTCCCTGCTCAAAGCGCAAAAATTATTCAAAGCCTTCGCCGACCCCACCACGTGAGGAGGGTCATCTTCTCCTAACATTTTTTCATCACCTTGCTTCTGAGCATGGGGTAAATATCAACTTTCTCTTCACGGGCAGAGGCAGTATGTTTATCCAGGATGATCCCCTGGATAAGATTGGAAATACCGATCAATTCGGAAAAGATAAACATGTAGTAAAAGAAATGTTGACGTTTATGCTTAAAAGTGAGGTTTACCGCTATGGAATGCTTTGCGATTTTTCGAAAAGGAAAGAGGAAAACCTCAGAGTAATCAAGAAATTGATTGATAAACCGGAGCAATTTTACCAGGAAAATAAATAATAGCATCCGGCAAATGCTGCGGTAAGCTGCGCAAGTAACGCAGTCGGTTTAAACCGTGCGGAGTGCAGCGGGATTAATCAAGGTCGTTTTGTTCAGCTTGCGGGTTAATTGTATTACAGCTAAAAGTTAACCTATGTCCGGTTCCTTCCGGTTCTGTTCAGGAGGTGAACAGCAAACCATAAAAGCTGAGCAACTATCTGTACATACCATAAAGGCAGAACCGCCAAATTCGGCGGAACAACTCACTATAACTTAATTTACAGGCTTGATGCGCTTCTTAAAAAAAA
>JAGLSW010000903.1 GCA_023135565.1 Candidatus Aminicenantota bacterium
GAAACCTTTTTTCAAAAAGGTTTTTGGCCGCCGGAGGCAATTTAGTAGACACAAACCCGGTTGATTTTAAGTGAGAAAAGAAGTACAATAGAATTCTCCTGTGAATGGCAGCCGGGCCGTGCCCCATTCACAGTAAACCGGGCTGCATATTAATTCATAGTTAAATAAAGGAGTAGAAAATGTCAGAGAAAAAACCTTTTACCCGCGTTACAGTTTTAATACTGGCGGTGTTCTTCGGACTACCGGCACTATTTGCCGGTGGAAATTCATTAAAAGTCACTACTGCCGCAGACAATCTCTATTTAATTCGCGGTATGAAATGGGATGTTTGTGCTGTATTCCTGGTGACAGGGGAGGGAGTGCTGGTAGTGGATTCGGGAAATGGCCCTGGCGAAGGCCGAATGATTGTTGAAAAAATTAAAGAAAAAACCGGAAAACCTATTAAATATGTAGTTATAACCCACTACCATTTTGATCATACCTGGGGGCTTTCCGAGTTTCCCAAAGCAGCAGAGATTATTGCCCATACCAACTGCGCTAAGAATATAACAAATTTCAGTGAAAAAGACAGGAAAGAAGTATTGGAGGAAGGCTTGCCGGGGGACATTGAAAAACTGGGCAAAAAGATAGTAAAACTGGAGCAGGAAAACAACCCGGGATTGAAAGAAGAAAAAAAGAAACTGGAAAGATTGAAACAAGAGATTGAAGAAGTTAAGAGGACGAAAGTAGTATGTCCCACCACCACCTTTAATAAAAAGAAAAGTATTATCCTGGGAGGAGAGAAAGTAGAAATTATCTACCCGGGAAGAACGCATACAGATGGCAGTATAATTGTCTATTTTCCCGGGAAGAAAGCGGTTGTGATGGGGGATATATTATTCCATGGTTACCATCCTTTCATCGACGAACGAGCCGGATCGGATACTGCGAACTGGATAGTTTTTCTAAAGCAATTATCCAAATGGAATATTGAAAAGGTCATTCCCGGGCATGGGAGGCTGACCGGCAAAGAGGCTTTTAAGCATCAAGTGCAATATCTAACCGATTTAAGGAATCTTGTAAAAGAAGCAGTCAAAAAAGGGCTTTCGCTCGAGGAAACGAAAAAATCCTTTAAAATGGCCGGATACGATCACCTGGAATGGCCGGATATGCTGCAGGATAGTAGTATTGAAGCGGTTTATCTTGAGTTGAAGAAGAGCAGCCGGCGATAAGATTTTCGCTGCTTGCTGTAAAATTATTTTTTTTATCGCTTCCTGGAGTATGAAGTCTCGCCGGGATTTTGTTAAATTTAACCCGCTTCCCTTTAATTATTAAGAAGCGGGCCTTACGGGAGGCGAGTTCCTGTCAAGAAAAATTCACTAATAACGGAAATTTACCCGAAAACCAACAAAAATGTTACCAGTCAAAAAAATCAAAGCCGGGAAGTTCTAAAAATGCCTATATGACGATGAAAATAGCCCAACCGGTGAACCCGAAAAAATTAAAAAATGTGGGAAAGGCTGCTGCCGGTTAAAATCGTATTTCCTGGAAACGCTTTTATATAAACGGTTTCCGGTTTGCTGCTAAAAACGCTTCATAGGTAACAAAATTGTATCTTGACAAACTATGTATTATGTATGATTATCTATATCTTGATAAGAACGGTCTCTGCGGCTTGATTTATGGGATATTAAATTTCGGATTTTAATCTTGCAGCCTAATAAAGAGTAGAATTCTATTCATAAGTGCAAGCTGCCGCCGTTTACAGGACAATACATTTCAATTTTAGTTTCCGTATCCTTAACGGCGGGAGCTTACTCAAATATCAATAGCTTAAGAAATAATGAAAGGTAGGGCCAAACCGCCCTGAAAATTCTCGATCGCAGTCCGTAATAAAATTAAAGAGTGTTGATAAAGTTGAAATTGACGAAGCATACAATTATCTGTTAGAATGGGTATCGATAGAATTGATCGATTCATTAAAATGAGGATTTTATTTCAAAATAATATAAAATAGGAGAAAAAATATGAGAAAAAAGACCGGTTCTTTAATAGTTTTGTGTATTCTTTTTTTCGGTATATCCTGTATCGCTTCGAGCGTAGAAGCCGCCGCGGGCAAAACGCCCCACCAGGTGCCCAGGTTAACGGGAAAAGTAAAAATCGACGGTGTTTTAGATGAAGCCATATGGCAAGAAGCCCTAATGCTGACAATGGATTTCGAAGTGGAACCCGGCGAGAATATTAAACCCCCGGTAAAGACCGAGTTTCTTTTGTTCTACGGCGAAAAGCATTTATATGCAGCCTTCCGGGCCTATGACCCCAAACCCGGAGATATACGGGCCCATGTCACCGACCGGGACAACATCACCGGAGATGACTATGTAAGCATCGTCTTAGATACCTTTAACTCTTCGCGTCGTGCTTTTGTCTTCCAATGTAATCCCTACGGCGTCCAGGCTGATTTTATCAGCACCATGATGATGGCCCAGGATGAATGGGACGGCATATGGAAATCCGCCGCTAAAATTACCGACTGGGGTTATGCGGTTGAATTTAAAATACCTTTTACTTCCCTGCGTTTCCAGAAAACCAAAGACAACCAGGTATGGGGCATCGACGCCGTGCGCAGCTACCCCCGTAATCTCAGCCACCTGCTCGGTCTCTTCCCCCGCGACAGGAGCAATAACTGTTATATGTGCCAGGCCAATAAAGTGATCGGCTTCAAGGGAGCTAGACCCGGCATCAACGTAGAAATCGCTCCCACCCTTTCGGCGCTGCTCACCCAGGAACGGGAAACTTTCCCCGACGGCGATTTCAGGGAAGCCAACAAAAAGGCTGATCCGGGCATCACCGCCCGCTGGAGTTTCACCCCCAACCTGACCCTCAATGCCACGGTAAACCCTGACTTCTCCCAGGTGGAAGCCGACGCCGCCCAGTTGGATATCAACACCCAATTTGCCCTTTTTTACCCGGAAAAACGCCCCTTTTTCTTAGAAGGGATCAGTTTTTTCAGAAGCCGTTTTTATGCCGTTTACACCCGTTCCTTGCGGGCCCCCCACTGGGGTGTCAAAGTAACGGGAAAAGAAGGCAAGCACGCCATCGGTTTTTTCTCTGTCCAGGACAGCATGACCAACCTGTGGTTTCCCGGCAGTGAAAGTTACCAGGCCACCTCTTTAGATATGAATAATATCGGCACAGTGCTTCGTTACCGTCGTGATATCGGCCGCGCATCGAATGTCGGTTTCTTGATTACCGATCGTGAAGGCGAAGATTATTTCAACCGTGTGGTGGGCATCGACGGTGATTTTAGGTTTACCAAAAAAGACCGCATCTTTTGGCAATATCTCGGTTCCCAGACCCGTTATCCCGGGCAGGTGGTTTCGGACTTCAACCAGCCGGACGGTAGATTTGGAGGCGGCGCTTTTGACGGTTTATACCAGCATAACACCCAGCATGTTTATCTATTTGCTCATTACCAGGATGTGACCCCAAATTTCCGTGCCGACCTGGGTTTTGTAAATCAAGCCGGTCACAAATTATATGAAGCAGGAGGCGGGTACACCTGGCGTCAGAACCCCGGTCACTGGTATACCCAACTACGACTCATCGGCGGGTACTGGTATATGACCAAAAGCGACGGCAGCATGCTGCAAAACCTTTTTTATTCCTGGCTTATCTACACCGGGCCACTGCAATCTAATATCATGGCCCACGCGGAGTATGGGGAGGTTTCCTACTTAGGCAGGGAATTTGATCGAAAGGCGGTAGATTTTACAGCCCAAATCAGGCCTTCCGGTTCGTTGAGCTTGTGGGTTAACGGGGTTATTGGCGACCAGATAGATTATACCAATATCCAGCCCGGTGATCGTGTCACGATCAATCCCGGCATACAATATAATATGGGGAAGCGTCTCTCGTTGAGCATCGACTATTTGTATGAGCGCCTCAACGTTGAAGGCGGCGAATTGTACACCGCCAATCTTACCAATTTACGGTTTGTTTACCAGTTCAGCCGCCGGGCATTTTTGAGAACGCTCCTACAATATGCCGATTACCGTTACAATACGGCGCTCTACTCCATGCCCCTCGACCCTGAGTTCAAACATCTTTTTTCCCAGGTGCTGTTTTCTTACAAGATCAATCCCCAGACGGTATTGTTTCTCGGTTATTCCGATGATTACTACGGCTACAGTATGATACCCGTCACCCAGAGTAATCGTACCTTTTTCTTAAAGATAGGTTATGCTTTAGTGCTTTAGAAGCGGCAAATAATTTTTTATATTAGCAGTGTTGAATAGAAACGTTTTTTAGAAAGCGTTTTCATGAGAAGAAAACCCGGACAGAGGACTTATATAAATATTTTTCGATAAGTTTAGGACATTAAATGGAAAAATTGGATAAAAAAAAGATTAAAGACATTTATGCATTGACTCCCATGCAGGAAGGGATGCTCTTTTATTATTTGAAGAATCCCGCCGGCGATCTTTATTTCGAGCAGTTAAACCTGCGAATTTCCGGCAGTATAGAAATCGAACTCTTTGAAAAAGCCTGGGGTTTTGTGGTGGCGAACAACGAGCTGCTGCGTACGGTGTTCCGCTGGCGGAAGGTGAAAGAACCCGTACAGATGGTGTTAAAAGAGCACCGCCCGGAAATTAGGTATTATGATTCTT
>JAGLSW010000904.1 GCA_023135565.1 Candidatus Aminicenantota bacterium
GTTCTGACCCGCCGGAGGCAAAAAGGAGTAACTATATGAAAAAGGGAATCGAAAGGGTGTTGGTTTTAGCCCCGCACACCGATGACGGCGAATTCGGCTGCGGCGGCAGTATTTCCAGGTTTATCGGGGAAGGCAAGGAAGTTTACTATGTTGCTTTTTCCACGGCGGAAAAGTCCGTGCCCGAAGGTTGGCCCAAGAACATCCTGGAAGTAGAAGTCAAGGAAGCTACTAAAAGGTTGGGGATTCCGGCCGCCAACCTGATTATCTACAAATACGAAGTCAGGAAACTGAGTTATATTCGCCAGGAAATCCTGGAAGAACTGGTCAAAATGAAAAAAGAGATCGTGCCGCAGTTGGTATTTTTGCCTACGCCCAACGACCTGCACCAGGACCACCAGACTGTCTCCGTAGAAGGAACGCGGGCTTTTAAGCAGGTCAGTATGTTGGGTTACGAGCTGCCCTGGAACAACATTACCTTTCATACTCAATGTTTCATCAAGTTGACAGCCCGGCATTTGGAGGAAAAGATCACCGCCTTGAAAGCCTATAAATCCCAGAGTCACCGGGCTTATGCCACCGAGGATTTTTTGCGTGGTTGGGCCAGGACCCGGGGCACCCAGATCGGGACGCAGTATGCCGAGACTTTCGAGGTGATACGCTGGGTCATAGAATAGGGGACGGCGGCCCATCACGCGGGCAGGGTATAAGCCGCTTCGCGGCAGGGTGACGCTTTTGATTCTCAATTATCAAAAGTTTGGCCCCCGGCAGGGATCCTGTTTGCTGAGTGCTGGATGCCGAAAGCTGAACACATCCCCGCCGCGGGCTTTGCATTTATAAAAGATCTGTGTTACTCTAATCGACTTTAGGAGGGTACATGAAGAAATTGTTTTTATTTGCAGCGGCGCTGCTAATGGGCGCGGTAGTTCCCAGCCTGGGAGAAGAAGTGGAAATCATAAAAAACCCGGAACGCCCCGGCGCGAAAAACGCCGGCCGGATCGTCCAGTTGGAAGAAGTTTTACGTATCGGCGATGAAAGCGGTGATTTCTATTATAAGTGCCCCAGGCGGATCGAGGCGTCTCCTGACGGCGGCTTTTTCGTATTGGATGAAAACGAGTTTTTGTCTTTCGATGAAAAAGGAAATTTCATCGACAATCAATTTAAGAAAGGCCAGGGCCCTGGTGAATATAGATATATCCTGGACTTCTGTTTCCAGGATAAAAAAATTATTCTCTACACTTCCCAACCCCATAAAATCATCGCCACCGATCTAAAAGGCAGCCTGTTGAAAGAATACCGCATCGATCATAATATGAGTTTTTTGCGAGTGCGGGGATTGTTTAAGGGCAATTATTGGTTTTTGGGTGCCAATTTCGATATCTTCGATAAAAAGAGCAAAGGAAATATCGTAATCGACCAGGAATTATCATATGCAACGCCCCAGGGAAAAATAAAAAAAACAGGGCTGCTCCTCCCGGAACAATGGTACCTGGAGAAAAAGATAAACAAAGCCGGGGTGGCAGTCAATATGAGTTCCCCGTTTTCTGCTTTATTTGTAATGGATGGGGCAGGTAATCTTTTTGTTATGAATTCTCAAAAACACTTAGTGCAGCGCGTCGAATTGGAGAAAGCCAAGATCGCCTGTAAATTCAGCAGGGAGTACCGCAGTGTGCCGTACCGGGAGCCTAAAGAGGAAAAAGCAAAATCCATAGGCCCGCGGCCCGAATATTTTGCCGACATCCAGAAGCTTTTGATTCGTGGGGATCGAATCTGGCTGCTGACCTCCACGGTAACAGCCGGTAAAGGTGTGTTAGTGGATGTGTTCAACAAGAAGGGCAGGTATTTGGATAATTTTCATTTAAAATTGCCTCAGGTGAAAAAAACATATGATCTTTTGGGTAAGGTTCTTTCTCTTTCCGGGGAATTTTTGTTTACCGTTGAAACCGCTGAAGACGAAAATCCTTTAGTGGTTAAATATAGAATAAAAGATAGTTAAGCCCCGGAGAACGCCCTCAACGGGAACGATAAAGGATTACCGGGGTTTCTTCGTTTCTTCGCGGCGATCACATGACGGTAAAACGGCGGAAAAAGTTTGCATCTTTCAATAAATATTGATAAAATAGGGCTATGAGACCAAATGAGAATGTTCTAAGAAAGTTTGAAATTATGAGGGCATTATCATATGTTCCTGATGAACGACTAAGAGAAGTCGATAACTTTATAAAATTTATTTTGCAGCAGAGTAACATTAGAGTCAAAACCAAGAAAGATGAACCTGATACCCTGGCCGGTATATGGAAGGGTAAGGGTTTTGAAAAAATTGCGGACATTGACAAAGAGATCGGCAGCCTACGCGAAGAGTTAGGCAATAAAATCCTGGAGAGGCACAAATAGTGGAATACCTTCTCGATACAAATGCGCTCATCAGGCATTTCGCTCAAATTTCAAAACTAGGCAAAAAAGCCAAAAAAATCATTGCCCAGGGTGAAAAAAATCAGCATCAATTATTTATTTCTATCATTAGCCTGATGGAGATAATGTACCTGGCCGAAAAAAACAGGATTCCTTTGACCCTGAATGAAATGCTAAACAATATAAACTCAAAAAAATGCTATTCGATAGTCGAATTTGACGTAGAAATATTAAAAAAAGCAGCGAGCTTTCACTTTTATGAATTACACGACCGGTTGATTTTAGCCACGGCAATGGTATTGGGGACTCCCGTAGTATCATCGGACGGCAAATTTCAGGAAGTAGAAGATATTGAAGTTTTATGGTGATTGCGCCTGATGACCGGCAGAGAGTAAATGAAAATACTTTATATCTATCCGCATCCCGATGACGAATCTTTCGGCCCCGCGGCGGATCGAAGCGGTTATCCAAAAGGAAATCACACGCCTTTGTCCACACATAGTGGTAACTTACGCGGTGCACGGCATCAGCGGGTTCCACGACCACTTAGTGTCACACGCCGTGGTAAAACGGGCCTTCGTGGAAATCGAAAACCAGGTGGCTGATCTAAGACTCCTTGCCCTTAAGCTCTATGAAAAGGGAATATTGGGCATGGGTAAAGCAAGAGAATTGATCGGGGTCGGCAAGTTGGATTTTTTGTATATCCTGAAAGAAGAAGGGATTCCTCTAAATTACGACAGAGAAGAGCTTGAGGACGATTTACAGACAATAGAAGGGATTTAGATCGGCAAACTGGAAGACAGGATAAACTTCCGCATCTCTAATGATTTAAAACAAAGTCTTATGGAAAAATCCGGGGAAGGGTAACCGATTATTTAATGTTGGCGGGGAATTTATAAAAGCGGTTCTTTTATCCAGGGGTATGAAACTTTTTACACCCGTTCATCGTATAGAATTAGTAAAATAAATGGGTCGGTGACCCTACCCAATAAGGTTAACAAAACGACCGGGATGAAAAAAATCGTTTTTATGCAAACTTTTATAGGGTATCTATTTAACAGGTTGTTCGGGAATTCAAAATTTTGTGTTTTTAGCATTAAAAAAACACCGGCTGCGAGACCCGTAGGGGACGCATACATGCGTCCCGATAGTTCCCGGACAGTTTATTTAGAAAATCCAAAAAAATGAAAATTAAAACCAAAAATGAGGTGATTATGAAACAAAAAAAATGGTTGTTGTTATTAAGTGTGTTCGTGTTTATCTGCTCGGCATGGGCCGGAGAGGTTAAGTTCGATTTCGATGCCTATCACACTCCCGAAGCATTAAACAAAGCGCTGAAAAAATTCGCCGCCGCTAACTCGAAAAACGCAGTAATACATAAGATTGCCCTCAGTCCCGGGGGCCGGGAAGTAAACCTGATCGAGATCGGTCCCGAAGTTAAGAAAAAGAAAAAACTTCTGCCCGCCGTTTTCGTGGCCGCCAATATGGAAGGCACTGTACCCATCTCCAGCGAAGCGGCGATTTATCTCATCAAAGCGATCTTAGAAAAACCGGAAGTGAGTAAAGATAAAACCTGGTATGTGCTGCCTGTAGGGAATCCCGATGCCGCAGCCGGGTATTTTAAAAAGCCGCTGGTCAAGGATGGCCGCAGCGACCGCCCGCACAACGACGACATGGACGACCAAACCGACGAAGACGGCTGCGATGATTTGGACAAAAACGGCTTCATTACCCAAATGCGCGTTAAAGACCCACAGGGAAAGTGGATGCCCGTGCCCGGCGAACCGCGGTTGATGAAAAAAGCCGACTGGAGCAAAGGCGAAAAAGGCATCTACAAACTCTACAGCGAAGGCATCGACAACGACGGCGACGGCAAATACAACGAAGACGGCCCCGGCGGCGTCAACATCGGCATTAATTTTCCCCATCTTTTTAAATATTTCAGCAAAGACGGAGGCACCTGGGCCGGCAGCGAAGACGAAAGCTATAACCTGATCAAATTTATAAATGAACGTAAAGAGATCGCCATGGTATTTACTTTCGGCGACAGCAATTTTTGTAAAACTCCGCCCCGGGGCGGCCGCAAAGGATCCGCCGATTTCTCTAAAATCAAAATCCCCAAACGCTTCGGCAAATGGCTCAATGTAGACACCGAAAGAACCTATACCATGAAAGAGGTTAAGGATATCGCCAAACGGTTCGTCCCCGAAGGAATGGAAGTCACCGAATCGATGATCGCCAGTTTTTTCGGTTTAGGAGCCGTGGTCAACCCGCTGGCGGCAGACCTCAAATTCTATAATGAACTGGCGGAAAAACACAAAAAATTCCTTAAAAAGAACAAATTAGACGGCAAACGTCTCGACACCGCCAAAGCTAAGGACGGCTCTTTCGAGTTATGGGCCTACTACCACTTAGTGCTGCCCTCTTTTAGTATGGATTTCTGGACCGCGCCGGAATTGAAGAAAGAGAAGAAAAAAGGCGACGAGATTACCGCGGAAAAACTCGAAAAAATGGACAAAGACGAGTTCTTAGCTTTAGGCGAAGAGAAGATAGCCGCCTTCTTAAAAGATGCCGGCGTGCCTAAAAACTTTAACGCCAAAAAACTGATGGAACTGGTCAAAAGCGGCGTCATGACCCCCGAAAAGATGGCCGGGTTCATGAAGAATATGCCCAAACCGAAGAGCAAAGAAGGCGCCGACGAAAATGAAAAATCCCTGCTCGCTTTCAGTGATAAAGAACTGCAGGGCAAAGGTTTCGTAGACTGGAAACCCTTTAACCATCCCACTTTAGGCAAAGTTGAGATAGGCGGTTTCGTCCCCTATGCGGACAACACCCCCCCGCCCGCGAAAATAAAGGAACTGCTGGCCGGCCAGGTGCCCTGGGTCTTTAATTTAGTAGAAGCAATTCCCACCGTAAGAATTGCCAAAGCCAAGGTGAAATCTTTAGGCGGCGGGCTTTACCGGGTCGAAGCCTGGATCGCGAACACCGCTTACCTCCCCATCCCCACGGCCATGGGCGACAGGAATAAACGCAATGCGCCTATCGTGGTTTCTCTCTCAGGGAGCAATTTCAAAATTATCGAAGGGAAAAAACGCACTCCCATCAGCAAACTCGGCAGTTTCGGGGTAAAAGAGGTAAAATGGCTCCTGCAGGCGGAACAGCCGGTAACAGTAAAAATAACAGCCGACTCACCCCAGGTGCGGCAGGTGGTAAAAACGATAAAATTGGGAGGTAGTCAATGAGAAATGAGACAGCCTCCCCGGCCTATAGGGGACCCGCCGGCAGGAACCGCCGGGCCAAAGAAAAGGTTCTAATTTTGCAAAAAGAATTACCGGGAATAAACATGAAGTTTTTAATAATTGCCCTAACAGTGCTGCTGCTGTGTCTCAGCGCTAACACCGCCGGGTTTAAGACTCATAAAGTATCCCTGCCCCTGAGTTTCGATTATTACTACACCTTTGATATGGTGGTAGACGCCCTTAAGCAGCTCCACAAAACCTATCCTAAACTGACCGAATTAGAGATAGTAGGCAAAAGCGAAGAAGGGCGGGCCATCTACTGCATGACGGTAAATAATCCCAAAACCGGCAGAGAGTTAGATAAACCCGGCATTTTTGTAGACGGCAATATCCACGGCAACGAGATCCAGGGCGGTGAAGTTTCCCTCTACCTGCTGCAAACCCTGCTGGGCAAATACGGCGTCAACAAAGAGATCACGAAGTTAGTGGATAAAAACTGTTTTTACATCGTACCGGTGCTGAACCCCGACGGCCGTTACCATTTCTTAGAGGATGCCGGTCCCAGCAACAACCGCGGTTTGCGCCGGCCTCATGATGACGACGGCGACGGCCTATTGGACGAAGATTTCCCCGAAGATTTAGACGGGGACGGCAATATCTGCCGCATGAGGAAAAAGGACCCCAACGGCCGCTTTAAAACAGACCCCGAAGACCCGCGTTTGATGATCCCCGTAAAACCCGGTGAAAAAGGAGAATGGACGCGATTAGGCAGCGAAGGCATCGACAACGACGGCGACGGCAGGATCAATGAAGACAGCGAAGGTTACGTGGACCCCAACCGCAACTGGGGTTATAATTGGATGCCCGACTATGTCCAGCGCGGAGCCGGTGATTATCCCTTTTCCGGCGTAGGTTTGAAAGCCATGGCTCGATATATTCGCAAACGCACCAATATTTGTTTATACTGGTCATTCCACAATACCGGCGGTATGTACCTGCGTGGTCCCGCCACCAAAGCCGAAGGCGAGTATCCGCGCAGCGACGTGGAGGTTTACGACTTTTTAGGGGAACAGACAGAGCGGGTCACCCCCGGGTATAGATATATCGTCCTCTGGAAAGACCTCTACGAAACCTATGGCGACTCCTTAGGTTGGATGGTCAAGGTCAACGGCGCTTTCGGTTTCGTCGCCGAACTTTTTATGTCGGAGACCGAAACCTTTAAGACCATCAAAGAGACAAAAGAAGCCGGCAAACCAGGTGAAGAGGAAGAAGGTCACAGGTTCGGCGGCGATCCCGCCAGCCAAAGAGAAAAATTAAAATTTAACGATCACCTCACCCAGGGTGAGCTTTTTAAGCCCTGGAAGCCTTTTAAACATCCCACTTACGGTAACATCGAGATCGGAGGATGGACCAGGTTGAGCCGCCGTATCTCCCATCCTTTTATGCTGAATGATTTAGTGCACCGTAATGCCTCGGTGGTAATATTTTCCGCCAAACACACCCCGGAGGTCAGCCTGGAAATTTTCGATATCAAAAAGACCGGGCAGAACCTTTACCGGGTGCGCACTCGCCTAATCAACTCGAAAGCCGTCCCCAGCATGAGCCAACAGGCAGCCAGGGACAAAATCTATCCCAAAGACATGCTGACAGTAAGCGGCAAAGGAATAAAAGTAGCTGCCGGCGGGCGTTTGCAGGATACTTACCGGGATGTGGTGAGTTATAAGGAATTCCGGCCCGAAATCCAGTTTCTATCTGTGCCCGGCTTCTCTAAAGTGGAACATCAATTCTTGATTGCCGCGGCAGAAGGCGCGCAAGTGACTATCAAGTATAGTTCCCGCCATGCCGGTAAGATCGTCAAGACCATCCGCTTAGGAGGCAAATAATGAAAAAACGGTATGCGAAATTTATTATATTTGCCCTGGTTTTGTTAGCGTCGGCAGCCCTGGTTTATACGGAACCCGTCCCCTTCAAAACACATAAAGTTACGGTTCCGCTCCGTTTCGATTATTACTATACATACGAAATGGTAGTGGAAGCGTTGGAAAAACTGCACAAAGCCTATCCCCAACTGACCGAATTAGAGATAGTAGGTAAAAGCGAAGAAGGACGGGCCATCTACTGCATGACGGTAAATAATCCCAAAACCGGCAAAGAGTTGGACAAACCCGGCATCTGGGTAGACGGCAACATCCACGGCAATGAGATCCAGGCCGGGGAAGTATGTCTTTACCTGCTGGATTATCTTTTGGGTAACTACGGCGTCAACAAAAAAATTACCGAGTTGGTCGATAAAAAGTGTTTTTACGTAGTACCTGTAATAAACACCGACGGACGTTATCATTTTATGACCGACGGTAACAACATGCACGACAACCGCAGCCTGAGAAGGCCCCATGACGATGATGAAGACGGCTTGTTGGATGAGGATTTTCCCGATGATTTAGACGGCGACGGTAATATTTGCATGATGCGCAAAAAGGACCCCCACGGCCATTGGAAGACAGACCCCGAAGACCCCCGCCTGATGATCAGGGTGAAACCCGGGGAGAAAGGCGAATGGAACCGGATCGGTGCTGAAGGCATCGACAACGACGGCGACGGCAGGATTAATGAAGACGCCCAGGGTTATGTAGACCCCAACCGCAACTGGGGTTATGATTGGATGCCCCACTATGTCCAGCACGGAGCCGGGGATTATCCTTTTTCCGGTGTCGGTTTAAAGGCGCTGGGAAAATATATCCTGGCCCGGACTAATATAACTATGGGTTGGACATTCCATAATTTCGGCGGGTTATTTGTCCGCGGTCCCAGCAGGAAAGCCTGGGGCTCTTATGCCCCGGAAGATGAAGCGGTTTTCGATTATTTAGGGGATCAGGGCGAACGGATAATCCCCGGTTACAAGCACATCATATCCTGGAAAGACATGTCTGAAACCTATGGCGACGAGGACGGCTGGATGTTCATGTCCATCGGGGCATATTGTTTTACCGGGGAATTGTTTATGCGTAGTCAAGAGAGTTTTAAGAGCATCAAAGAGCAAAAAGCCGCCAAACCTGTTGGCGAGGGCGGAATGGATTTTTTTAGTTCCAATGATTCCTTTGAAAGAGAAAGGTTAAAATTCAACGACCACCTCACCCAGGGTGAACTTTTCGTATCCTGGAAGCCTTACAAACATCCCACTTACGGCGATATCGAAATCGGCGGTTGGGCCAAGATGAGCACCCGCATGCCTCATCCTTTTATGTTGAAAGACATGTGTCACCGTAATGCGGCGGCGATTATTTTTTCTGCTAAGCAGACCCCGGAAGTTAAGCTCGAGGTTTTTGGGATTAAGAAGGTCGGGCAAAATCTTTACCGGCTGCGTACCCGGCTGAAGAATTCCAAAGCCATACCGTCTATGAGCAATCATGCCCGCAAGGTAAAACTTTATCCTAAGGACATGCTCACAGTATCGGGCAAAGGCGTCAAAGTCAAAGCCGGCGGCAGGTTAAACGACAGGTACCGGGACCAGGTAACTTACAAAGAGTATCGCCCCGGAATTCAATTTTTGTTTGTGCCCGGATTCGGTAAAGTGGAGCATCAATTTTTGTTCTCCGCCCAGCCAGGCGTTAGTGTGACTATTAAGTACAATTCCCGTCATGCCGGTAAGATAAGAAAAACGATCAAGTTAAAATAAACAGCAAGGGGGGCTTTTGCCCCCCCTGGCCCCCCAAATTAAGGATGACGCGGTGCGTCTATCCCAATTTTCCACCTTAATTTGTGGAAAATTCCCCCCAAAAAACTTTTAATAAGCTCAACGTCAAGGCAAACTCTCAAACGCCGGAAAATGGGCACAAACGTTTGCTAAATAGAAGTTTTTGGAGGTGTCGGAACCTTTTTTCAAAAAGGTTCTGACTCGCCGAAGGCAAGTTCTGTAAATATTGCTCCAATCGTAGATAAAACCGCGAAAATAAACAAACGCCAGGAAGCAAATTCCACAATATCCCCGGTAATAAGAGGCATGCCCAAAAAAAGCAGCAGCAGCACAGCCGCCCCAGTACTTAACAAAGCCAGCAGGATACCGGACAGCGCGGCTCCTATGAAACGTTTCGATAACGCCGCTCCCCGGGCCCCGGCTGTCACCGCGGCTCCACCCAAAAACGATACCGGAATCAACAACCACCAGGACTCTTTTAGCCCCGGCAGAACCCCGGTAAAAAACAGGTAAAAATAATCCAACCCGCCGGTTAACAGCGCCCCGGTCAAAGCGATAGGCAAAATATGCCGATAGCGCGGTTCGAGGGCGGCTCTCCTTTCCGCTTTATTACTCATACGCCGCCTGATAGTTAGCGGCCAATTATAAAATAGACGAAACACCCAGTGTTCCAACAGCGCCCCTCTTTCACCGAAAACAGGCACAATATGCACCGCTTCGGTAGCCCAGTGCCCGGCCATAAAACGTGCTAATTCCGGGTAGCGGTAGGTCATCTGGATAGGAAAAGCTAAGTAACCGATATATTTGAAAAACCCCAAAAACACGGCAATATTATAATCTTTAAAATTGCGTTCCTTGATGACCAGGTAAACCACGTACAAACCGCGTGTCAAAGAACCGGGAGAGATAGGCGTCACCTGGAACAATATTAAAATAGCAGCCACTGCTGCCACGGCCTCCGGATTCGACAACTCCGGGTGCATGGTGACATATATCCAACTCACGATAACAGAAACCACCTGGGTTACCGGCAGGGTGCACACATGCACAGCCAGGCTTTTTAGGTATTTTTGGATATAAGGCTCTTTGATCTGGGATTCGATCACCCCGGCGTCCACATCGCTGAGGATATGTTTCTCCTTGCCCTGGACTACCATGTCGCGCAGCCACTGCTCCCGCATAGGGGCGCTAAAATACAATTTGACGGGCCTGACTATCACATTATACAAGCTCTCTTTCACATACCGCCACTGGGTTAAGATACGGTGCAGTCCCACAGGCAGCAGGGAAAAAGGCAAATGCAGCAAATACAACCCGATAGAACCGGCAATCTTTTGCGCCCGGCTGCCGTCTACGCGGCCATCCCGGTGCCAGGAAATAGCTTTCTCCGTACATTTGCCCCGCACGGCGCGTTTTAAGTAGTCCCAATTAGAGAGCATGCGCCCGTAATGTTTGCGCCAATCGGCCCGGGCCCAAAGTTTTCTCAAAAAACCGCCCAAAAAAGGAAGCGCGCCTAAGAAGTAAAAAAGCAAAGTCGATATTTTGTTTTTGTCGAATCTTTCTTTGCCGCGGCTGTCGATGATGTTTTGCACCAACCAGCCGGTGCGGGTGCTTTTGAACCACGTAGACCACAACCTTTTGCTGTAGAGGAAACGCACATGGTTGTGGGTAATATCGGGCAGCGAATCGCGGTAGACCTGCTCGCAAGCTTTTAGCTCCTCTAACATAGGCTCCATACCGGCAAATTCCGCACTGTGGGCCTGGACGAATTTTTCTAACTTTTTTAAGCTGCCCCGGTCGAACTGCACCAAACTGCCCCGCAGCAGCCCTTTGATAATCAGCTTAACGTCGCCGGGACTCATAGGCAAAAAAGGCAGCAGGGCCAGACCGGCACGAAAATCCACGGCCACTAAGCCGGAAGCCGGATCAGCTTCGCTGCCGCTCAGTTTCAAGCAATTGGGCTGGCTTTTGCAGGTGGACCATTCGTACTGCCGGGCGAATTCACAGCCGCCCATATCGTGCAGCAGCCGGACAAAATCTTTCATGAACTCCCTTTTGGCGCGGTATTCCGGGGAACCTAATTTCTCCGGGTCTGCCGGTTTGCTGCGTAAATACTGCTTCAAAACGTCCATATTGTCGTCTACTTCTAAACGCCAGGTGCGGCCATCCACCCAGTCGCTCAACTCGCCGCAGCTCCCTAAAGTACTGTCCACGAAAGTAGCATGGATGTCGTTAACCGCTTGCTCACTGCCGAAGCGGATTTTAGCGCCGCGGCGGATGAATTTCTGCCACAAAGCCCCGGCCCGCGCCGCAGTAGGATTAACCTGCAGTTGAAAAGGCCCCTGGAAACCGATACGAAAGAGCACATTACGAAAAAACCGGGAAAAACCGGAAGAGGGGATTAAAATCTTCATGGCATAGATGCCGTCTTTTTTAAGGTCTTTTATAAAACTATGCCTCCGGCGGGCAAGGGGCTTTTTTGAAAAATCGCCCCCTGCACCCCCAAAAAACTTTTGATTATTTTTTTTTTCTTCGACTGAGGGTGTTATTTCCAGGATTTTTACCCGGTAGACCTGACCGGCGAAGCCGCCGCCCACGAATTTTTCTATCTCTAAATGGACGCGGGCTGTGCCGGGTTGTGATATGCCCGTCACTTCATAGGTAAGTCTTGTACCCGGATCGTAGTGCTTGATGCGCATCGGGCGGTGCAGCCCGGCAGTGGCGAATTGTTTTTTCAACAAGTTACAGGTTTCTACATCATAGGAAGTATCTGCTGTCATATAAAAGTCCTTTTTTTTCGGTTATTTTCCCGGGCCGGTAAGTAAAGTCTATTGTATAAAAAAAAAGACCTGATTGCAACAGCAGGTTTTCATGAAAAGTTTTTGTCCAACTTTTTCAACCCCGTGGCACGGGGAGCCTATAAGGGGTGATGGCAGCGCTTCTCAATTAACAAAAGTTTGGCCCCCGGCAGGGCCGCCGGAGGCTATTTATTGTTCTTTTTTTAAAGTGTGCTCTTAAAATACCCGGCAAATCGTTCCACCAGGAGTTGCAACGCTTTCCACTCATCTCTTATAGCACACTGCTCCGCTGCAGCATCTCCTTTCCACTTCAACCTACCGGCCAGGTCGGAAAACCGGTATTTGTCAACAAATTTGAGTTTTCTTAAGAAAAAAAATTGCGGCAAAACATCCGTTTTTCTTTTTTCATCCGTATAAAAGATAAAGGCTTTTTTTTATGCAGCAGAAGTAAGGAGTAAACCATGATAAAATGTAGAAAGCTGCTTTTTTCCAAAATACTGGCATTTGGGTTGAGTCTTATACTTTTTTATGGGGATTTTAGCCTCTACAGCCTCGGCGCTCCTGTGTTTAGCGGCGAATTGCAAAACACTTTCGATACTGCTCTTGCCGGGTATCACAATAAATCCTACGAAAAAGCGGCAGCGCAGTTGGAATCCATTTTGAGTTCAAAAGAAGCCGCCGCGCCGGATTTCAAAGCAAAAATTTATTTATTGTTAGGCGCCTGTTATGAAAAATCGGGCCAAAAAGAAAAAGCAAAACACTATTTCCTGGAATTAAAAAAATTATTAAACGGAGGATTAATCGAGGCAGTCCCGGGGATTCCCGGCGTGGAACCGGACTCACTTTCCGGGTACGGGGAAGTGTTTGGGAGAGAATCATTCTTTAAATTTAAGGAACCGGTAGCTGTGTCCGAAGTATTAAAGCATAAGGTAGTTCACGCCCCCCGAAAGAGCATCGAACAAAAAGAAAAAGAGAAAAAAAAGAAAAAATTCCCCTGGCTGATTGCCATAGGCGCCGTGGTAATCATCGGTACGGCGGCAGTATTACTTTTAGCAAAGGATAGTCATAAAACAAAGCAAGAGGAAGAAACCGGTCTCCCCAATATCATCTGGCTGCAAGTACCGGCCGGTGAGTTCCTGATGGGTGATAATTTTAAAGAAGGGGAAAGGGACGAACTGCCCGTGCATAAGGTTTATTTAGATATATTCCATATTTCCCAGTACGAAGTATTCCAGCGCCAGTATGATTTCTTTTGTGAGGCCACAGGCAGGACAACTCCCTGGGATATAAGTCAACCAACCAAACCGGTGATCATGGTCTCCTGGGATGATGCTAAAGCCTTCTGCGACTGGCTATCTCAAGAGACCGGCGAAAATATCCACCTGCCCACGGAAGCGCAATGGGAAAAAGCGGCCAGGAGCACCGGTCAGATTCGCTATCCCTGGGGAAACGACCCGCCGGATAACATGAAAGCTAATTTCTTGAGGGATATTTCAGAAGATGTTGCCCGTGTAGGTCAACGCTCTTATAGGGGCAGGTCCCCTGCCGGAGCCAATGATATGGCGGGCAATGCCGCCGAGTGGTGTGCCGATTGGTACAGCGCTTCGTACTATTCGATTTCCCCGGCGAACAATCCCACCGGCCCGGCAAGCGGTTCTTTTCGTGTGCTGCGGGGTGGAAGCTATATAGACGATGCCCAGGGTATTCGTTCAGCTAACCGCGATTTCCACGACCCTGCAAAAAAAAGCCGTCTTATCGGTTTCCGTATCGTGAAAGAAGTCGATTAAAAAACCTCGATCGTCGCATTCTTTCGCGTTTTGCATACTAAGAGAAAATATGATATGATTTAACATTACAGCAGTACGGAAACAGCTTTTAGGCAGCCCTTTGCCGTCTACTTAAAGGCCGCCCGCGCCGGAAGATTCACTAAACCCTGGAGTAAAAATAATGATAAAATTTAATAAATCGGTTATCTCGAAAATATCGGTGCTGGTGCTTATTACAGCGTTTCTTTATAGTGACTTAAGGCTTTATACACAAGGTACACCACTGCCTGGGAACAATCCCAACCCGGCGGTTGAAAGTCCCGGCCATGCCCGGCACACTTTTAATACCGCCCTGAAAGAGTATAACAATAAATCATATAAAAATGCCTCGGCAAAGCTCGAATCCATTCTAAGCTTAAACGAAGCAGGCGACCATTCGTTCAAAGCAAAAGTTTACCTGCTGTTGGGCGCTTGTTATGAAAAAGTAGGGGAAAAAGAGAAAACAAAAGAGCTTTTCGTAGAACTAAAGAAGATGTTGACCGACAAGTCTATCCACCAGGTCCCGGAAATTCCCGGTGTGGAAACAGGATCCTTAACTTTATACCGGGAAGTATTTGAAGATGAATCGTTTTTTAAATTCAACGAGCCGGTAGCTGTCACCGAAATGCTGCGAAAAAATGTAGTCCACGCGCCGCGTAAGAGCATCGAGCAAAAAGAAAGGGAGAAGAAAAAAAGGAAATCCCCCTGGCTGATTGCCGTAGGGGCGGTTGTTGTATTAGGCACCGCAGCAGTATTGATTTTTTTATCGAAGGAAAACCCGGCGTCAAACGAGTTCCCGGCTATCGAATGGATCCAGGTGCCGGCCGGTGAATTTTTGATGGGTGACAACTTAAACGAAGGGGCGGCGGACGAACAACCGGTGCACCCGGTTTATTTGGATGAATATTATATTTCTAAGTACGAAATCACCTGGGGCCAGTACCTGTACTTTTGTGAATCCACAAACAGGGGGCATAAATTTTTTTCGGGTATCAGCCAGGCGGCAAATTGGGTTTCCTGGAATGACGCCAAAGCCTTCTGCGATTGGATATCTATTAAGACCGGTGAAAACATCGATCTGCCTACGGAAGCCCAGTGGGAAAAGGCGGCCCGGGGTACCTACCGGACTCGCTACCCATGGGGAGATGATCCGCCTACTACCGACAAAGCTCACTATTGGAGAGAAGATTCGTCCGGCAGCATGGGGCATGTGGGCCCGAACGTCCGGCCCGCGGGCGCATCCCGTTACGGTGTCCACGATATGGCCGGTAATGCGGCTGAGTGGTGCCTGGATCGGTATAGTTCTTCTTATTATTCGGTTTCCCCGCCGCGGAACCCTACCGGCCCAACCGGCGGTTCTTTTCGTGTGTTGCGGGGCGGGGATTTTTTAAGCGACGATGATGGTATTCGTTCTGCCAACCGTGATTTCCACGACCCGGCCAATAGTGAAGAGACAATCGGTTTCCGTGTAGTAAAAAAGTAAAGCACCGGCCCCCTCTTCCCTTTAAAGTTAAGGAATTTGACTTTCTCGTATTCTTATTGTATATTAGAATACGCAGAGGAAGATATGAGAATTTACTTAGACAACTGCTGTTTCAATAGACCATTTGACGATCAGAGGCAGGTTAAAATCAAACTGGAATCAGAAGCAAAATTATTCGTCCAGGCAAGGATAGCAGAGCATCAAATCCATCTGGTCTGGTCATATATCCTGGATTACGAGAATGACTTCAATCCTTTCAAAGAAAGAAGGGATTCAATAAGAAAATGGAAAAAATATGCTGTGGTAGATATCGAAGAGACAGGGTGGATTATCAAGAAAGCAAGAACCATCACAAATCTCGGAGTTAAAAGTAAGGATAGTCTGCATGTTGCCTGTGCTGTTGCTTCCAAATGCGATTACTTCTTGACAACCGATGTTAGGTTAATAAATAAGTTGAAAAATTTTCAAGAGCTCGCTGTGATAAATCCTCTGTCTTTTATTTCAATTTTGGAGGAATAACCATGATGACCGATACAGAACTAAAAATAAAAGGTCTCGATACCCTGATCTCCGCCCTTGGTGAAGTAGAAGCAGAACGTTTTATAAGTCTCATCCTGAGGGAACCTTTCGACTATACAAAATGGCAGCAGCGCCTTTGGGAAAACCATTCGGTAGAAGAAATAAGTAAGGCAGCCATGCAGCAGCGAAGAAACCTGTAATTTTCTTTGAGGTTAAACTTTGCTCTAAAGAAAAAGAGGTCGGTGCGTACGAATGTTACAACGTTACGCGGGTATTCAAGAGATTGGGAGATTAGGGACAGGTCGGTAATTCAACCCAAACCGGCGGTTTGTGCTCGTCTCGATGTTCTTGTCAGCAATTTTGGCGGCAGTGATACTAATCTATTTCCGCACTCTTTTTCGATTTTTTTAAGATCACCGCCCATGGTTCAAACACCGGTTTTGTGCTCAAAAGACAGACAGCCCACCCGACTTAGACGCGATTTGATAATACCCGTTTATTCGTGGTACAATACCACCTGGAAAATGAAAAACAATTCGAGAAAAATGAAACCGGTCACCCTGGTAATACTTGTACTGCTCTGCGCCGCGTTAAGCAATCTCTACGCCGTAAACGAATATATAAAATTCCAACATATCGGCAGCAGCCGCGGTTTCCCCCAGGGCAATGTGCGGGTGATATATCGAGACAGCACGGGCTTCATGTGGTTCGGCACTAAAAACGGGCTGAATAAATTCGACGGTTACAACTTTTCTATCTATAAATACAAACCCAATGACGCCACCACCCCCGGCCACCGCGTCATACGATGCATCTACGAAGACTTAGACGGCACCTTGTGGACCGGTACGGAAAACAGCTTAGATAAATTCGACCGCGGCCGGGAAACTTTTGCCCATTACCGCACCCCTATAAAGAACCTGGGCGCTTCTAATTATACCCCGGTTTACTCGATTATCGAGTCTGCCGCTGCCCCGGGAACCCTGTGGTTGGGCACCATGAACGGGTTGATGAAATTCGCCAAAGACAAAGGCTCCTTTACGGTAGATCCTGTTTTTGCTAAATACCCCACCGGCCAGCCCATGAACACAGTGGGACAAATAATCGAATACCCCCAGGGAACCTTATGGTTTGCCAGCTACAGCGGTTTGTATAAATACGATCTGGAAAAAGAAAAAATAACCAATTTCAAACACATCCCATCGCACCCGGACAGCTTAACCTGTAATTCCATCTACTCCCTGCATAAATCCTCCCAACCGGGCATATTGTGGGTGGGCACCTGGGAGGGGTTAGATAAATTCGATACCCGGACAGGGACTTTTACCCACTACAAACACGACCCCGGGGACCCTACCAGCTTAGGTTACGATGTGGTCTGGTCTATTTGCGAATCCCCCGTGGAAAAAGGGACTTTGTGGGTCGGGTTTTTCGGCGGCGGGTTGGATAAATTCGATGTGCGCAGCGGCACTGCCCAACATTACAGGAACGATCTTAACGATATGCACAGCCTGACCGGCAACGTGGTGCGCTCTGTTTACCAGGACCCCTCAGGCGTACTCTGGGTGGGCACCGATCTGGGCGGCCTGAACAAAGCAGACCGGGCCAACAAAAGATTCATCCATTACTACCAAAAATCCAATATAACGGAAGGCTTAAGCGATAACCAGGTCTACTCCATTATCGAAGCACAGGAACAGCCGGGGATTTCCTGGATAGGCACCGGCAACGGGCTGAACCGCTTTGACCGCGGCAGCGGCGAGTTTACCGTTTTTCGCCAGGAAGCGGATAATCCCAACAGCCTCAACAGCAGCGACGTGCGCCAGGTTTATGAGTGCCCTTCACAGCCCGGCATTTTGTGGATCGGGACGCTCGATAAGGGAATCGGCAAACTCCATATCAAAAAAAATAAATTCGTCCATTACGAACCCGAACCCGGCAAAGAAGACAGCCCGCCGCAGTATGAAGTGAGAGATTTCCACGAGTCCCTTCTCCACCCCGGGGTGCTGTGGATTGCCACCAAATTTGGAGGGGTAGTCCGGTTCGATACGAAAAGCGAAACCTTTTCTACCTATTTATTCGACCCGGCGGACTCCCAAATCCGTTTTACAAACGCCATCTTCGACATTTATGAAGCCCCTTCCCGGCCGGGGATTTTATGGTTGGCCAGCTACGGCAGCGGGCTGATTAGATTCGACCCTAAGGCCGGTAAATTTTCCCGTTTTTTAAGGTCTGCCGGGGCTGTCAATTCGTTATACAGTAACAAGATTTTTTCCATCCACGAGTCCCCCGCTGACCCGGGCATATTGTGGCTCTGCACAGGCAAAGGGTTGGTGAAATTCAACCGGGAAAGCGGCTCTCCCACCGCTTTCCACGGGCTCGAATCCCTGTTGGGTTACATCGTTAAACGAATACTGGAAGACGGGCAGGGGAATTTCTGGCTCAGTACGGACAACGGTTTATTAAAATTTAACCCGCGCACCGGGGAGTTGAAAAAGTATGATGTCAGGGATGGCCTGCAGGGGAATGAGTTTTCTCACGCTGCTTTTAAGAGCCGCGCCGGTGAGATGTTTTTCGGTGGTTTCGAAGGTTTTAACGTGTTTTCCCCGGAGCAAATCCAGGATAATCCTTATATTCCCCCGGTGGTGATTACCGGTCTCAAAGTGTTCAACAAACCGGTAAAAGTAGGCGAGCCGGTTAAAAGCGGCCGGGTTGTGTTACGGCGCAGCATCACGGAAACAAAAAAAATCCGCTTATCTTATATAGATAGGGTATTTACTTTCGAGTTTGCCGCCTTGAATTATACCCTGTCGGAGAGGAACCGTTACCGGTATAAAATGGAAGGTTTCGACGAAGAGTGGGTGGAATGCGGCACCCGCAATTCCGCCACCTACACCGGTATCCCCCCCGACAGCTATGTTTTCCGGGTCAAAGGCTCGAATAACGACGGCGCCTGGAACGAGATAGGCGCTTCTATCCGCGTTGTGATTACCCCGCCCTGGTGGCGAACCACCTGGGCGTATATTTTTTATTTTATTTTCCTGGCAGCGTTTATTGTCACTCTCAACCGGCTGCAGCGGGCCCGGCTGATACGAAAAGAACAGGACAAGGCGAAAATTCGCGAAGCGGAATTACGGGCCCGGGCTGCTGAAGCCCAGGCCCTGGCCGTAGAGGCGGAAAACCGCCGCAAAACCCACGAGTTGGAAGAAGCCAGGAAACTCCAACTTTCTATGCTGCCGGAGAAGCTGCCGCACCAGGTTAATTTCGACATCGCTGTGTATATGAAGACTGCCCAGGAAGTGGGCGGCGACTATTATGATTTTTATGCTGCTGAGAACGGCGCTCTGGTGGTGGCTGTAGGGGACGCCACCGGCCACGGTTTAAAAGCCGGCACTATGGTTTCGATCATGAAAGGGTTATTTTTGAGCTGCGATTTTTCCCAACAGGCCGACAGCGGTGTTTTTTTTAATAAGAGCACACGCACCATCAAACAGATGCGTTTAGAGAATTTATATATGGCCTTAACCCTGATGATATTAAAAGATAACAAAGCGACTATAGCTTCCGCCGGGATGCCGCCGGTTTACCTGATCAGGGGAAAAAGCAAAAAAACCGAAGTAAAAGAGATTATTCTTAAAGCGCCGCCTCTCGGGGCATTTAATGATTTTCAATATCCGCAGCGGGAAGTCGAGATAAGAAAGGGGGACATTTTACTGTTGTTATCTGATGGTTTGCCGGAGTTGTTCGACCGGCAGGAGGAGATGTTCGGTTATTCCCGGGTGAAAGAGTTATTAAAAGGAGTAGGGGGAAAGAGTCCCGACCAGGTGATCGACCATTTGGTGCAGGCAGGTGAGGATTGGTTGCAGGGCAAGGCCCAGGATGACGACATCACTTTTGTTATTTTAAAGGCAAAATAGCCCCACCACGTGGGGAGGGTATAAGCCGCTGCGCGGCAGGAGCCAACGATAGCCGTTGATTGTGTAGGAAAGCGTATCGCTCATCAAAAGTTT
>JAGLSW010000905.1 GCA_023135565.1 Candidatus Aminicenantota bacterium
TCATAGGCTCCCTGCGCCGCAGGGTTGAACAAAATTTTTACTTAATTTCATTATTTTGTTAATAAGAGTCTGGCTTCTTCGACCATGCGCTGCGCCGTCAACTTGTAATGTTTGTACAAATCCTCAACTCCGCCGGACCTGCCGAAAGTCTCCGTGCCGATTATTTTCATTTTAGTGGGACATGCCTGCGATAAGCATTCGGCAATGGCGCTGCCTAAACCGCCATATATGGAATGATCCTCAACGGTAATCACCGCTCCGGCTTTACCGGCATATTCCACTACCGTTTCTTTATCTAAAGGCTTGAGGGTAGCAGGGTTGATTACCGCGGCGTCTATAGAGTCCCGCTCCAGCAGCCGGGCTGCTTCTAAAGCTTTCTCCACCATAGCGCCGATGGCAAATATTACAATGTCTTTGCCGGGCCTGAGCGCCGACGCTCTGCCGAATTCAAATTTGTAATCGTCGCCATAAACGGTTTCCAGGCTGCCCCTGATCAACCTGATAAAAAAAGGGCCGGGCTGAGCCGCCGCATATTCTACTGCTTGAGCGGTTTCCACCGCGTCCGCGGGCACGATGATCTTCATGTTGGGCAGGGGCCGCATCAAGGCAAGGTCTTCCAGCATTTGGTGGGTGGCGCCGTCCTCGCCGACGCCTAAACCGGAATGCGTGCCGACTAATTTGACGTTGGCGTTGTTGTAACATACCGACTGCCGCACCTGGTCGTACACCCGGCCGGCAAGAAATACACAAAAACTGCTGGCAAATACGGTTTTGCCGGTTAAAGAGATACCGGCGGCTGTGGAGACCATGTCCTGCTCGGATAAACCCATGTCGATAAAGCGGTGGCTAATCTCTTTGCCGAAAGTCAGCGTTTTGGTGGATTTTGCCAGGTCGGCGTCCAATACTACTATGTTTTCATTCTCCCGGCCCAACCGCAGCAGGGTCTTGCCATAGGCGCCTCTAAGACTCTCTTTAGCCATTATTCAACTCCTTCAGGGCAATCTCAGCCTGCTCCGGCGAGGGAGCCTGGCCATGCCAATCAACCTGGTCCTCCATGAAAGAAACCCCTTTGCCTTTGGTGGTTTTGGCAATAATCATGGTGGGCTTGGCGGTGGTTTTTTTGAATTCAGCCACTGCATTTTCTATTTCAGTCAGGTTGTGGCCGTCTATTTCCAGCACATGCCAGTTGAATGCCTGCCACTTCTCTTTTACCGGGGCTATATTTTTTATTTCCGAGACTCTGCCGTCGATTTGCAGGTCGTTGTAATCTAAAAATACACACAAATTGTCTACTTTCCTGAATCCCGCGGTCATGGCGGCTTCCCATATCTGCCCTTCCTGGGATTCGCCGTCACCGATGAGCGAAAACACATCAGCGTCGATTTTCGACAATCCTAAACCGATGGCCATGCCTACGGCCATGGAAAGTCCCTGGCCTAAAGAACCGGTGGAAGCTTCCACACCGGGGGTGTCCACGCGGTGGGGATGCCCTTGCAGGTGGGAGTCGATTTTTCTCAAAGACAGCAGGTCTTCTTCCGGAAAAAATCCTTTCAAAGCAAGGGCGGCATAAAGACCGGGAGCGGCATGACCTTTCGATAACAAAAACCGGTCCCTATCTTCTTTTGCCGGGTTTTCGGGGTCTATCCTCATCTCTTTAAAATAGAGGTAGGAGAGGATTTCGGCCATGGAAAGCGATCCGCCGGGGTGACCGGAACCGGCGGCTGCCAACATCTTTATGATGTGAATCCTTATATCCCGGGCAATTTCCGTTAAGCGTTTAAGCTCATCTTTATTCATCGGGTAACTCCTTTATGCCATTACATGGCGGGCACTTACAGTGCGGGCGCTTACAGCGCGGTTATAATAACATGTTACCATACTTCAAATTACCACCTTTAGATGGCTTTTTTTTCAAGCTTAGTCTTGAAAAAACATTATTCTATAAGCGGTGGTGGTTTCGATTCAAAAAAATCTTATTGCTGCGGAGGCGGACGATCAGGCGCTCTTCTTTTCTTTTTTCTTCTTTTCTTTTTTCTCTTCTATTTTCTTGTCTTCTATTTTCAAAAATAGAATCCTGGCGCAATTCTCACAGAAGAACATTTCGTCCGAGGAAACGAGTTCACTAAAACGCTGCGGGCGGACTTTTACATTGCAGATGCCGCAAAAATTCGATTCCACGGGCGATACTGCTTTGCCACCTTTGTTTTTAGCGATATGATCGTAGTGTTTGAGGAGATTTTCAGGTATTTGCTTGCGCAGCAGCGCCCTGTTTTTTAAGGCCGCAGCCAATGCTGTTTTCGTATCGGCGAGGGTTTGGGTCGATTTTTTTATGATTTGATTGTACTCTTCGGCTATTTTTTCGAATTCGGCTTCGCTCTCCCTGATCTCTTTCATTATCTCATCAGACTCCAGCATCCTTTCGATAATTTTCTCTTCCACTAAGCCGATTTGCTCTTCTTCGAATTTTATCTCGGTCATAAAGCCCTGGTATTCTTTGTTGGTGGTGGACTTATTCATTTGTTCTTTGTATTTTTTTATCTTTTCTTTTATTTGCTGTATTTCACTCTCTAATTTTTCCCTGGCCTTGACATTTTCGTTTAATTTGTTTTTGGTGTTCTCGATAATGGTGACTTTCCCGTCCCGTTCGTCTTCTAATTTTTTTATGGCGGCGGGGATTTCTATGATCTTAAGCTCTAACTCTCGTATCCTGTCATCGTTTTGCTGCAGCGAAAACAAAATTTCCAATCCTTGTTTCAAAGAGACTCCTTGTAAAGTTAAATTGAATGGGCCTACCAGGACTCGAACCTGGAACCTACCGGTTATGAGCCGGTGGCTCTAGCCATTGAGCTATAGACCCCCGATTACTATCAGATAAGAGTATCAAAAAACTTAGTCTGTGTCAAGTCTTAGGGACTGCAAAAAAAAATGTAATGAGCGTTACCGCTCCCGGTGTGCAGCTTTAGGTTTTGTTAAGACTTTTTCCAACAGGAAACGTTCCGCCATCTGGTCGATCACAAGCGCCGGTTTTTCGGTTTTTATGAGTTGGGGGAAGAAATTCAAGCCCCAATCCCGCAAATAGATAATCCGCGAAAAATGCTCGGAAAGAAAGGGTTTCAAGCGGTTGGTGAAAGAATCGTGCACCATCAACGTGGTGGGCAGTTTCCCGGTTGGGCATTCGCTGACCGACTGCTGCACCCAGAGGTGTTTATCTTTTAGCGCCACGTGTTTGCCCCTGCGGGCGCGAGTTTTTTTGAATTTCGCTTCGATTACCCGGTCTTTGTAGATATTTTTTTGCAGGGCCAGCATGATGGCCAGGTCACCGCCGCTCTGGTCCACGACCCTGATGTTAAGCCGGGAAGCATCCATGGGCCGGGCATCCGGGAAAAAGGCGCTTAGGGCTTTCAAAATCTCCCGGTAGGCCAGGAAAGCGCCGTAACTGTTCCAATGGGAGCCGGTTTTACGGTATAGACGGCGTTCTTTTTTGGCGGCAAACAGCGCCGGCCTGAGATCGAGAATAGAAAAATCGGAGTGCTTTTTTAAATAAGCGGCCAGTTGGTCCAAACGGGAACGATCCCGGACAGGGCGAATAGAATCGGGAAGAAATTCCGGGTAGATAGTGCTTTTGTTGGGCGCTATTACGAAGAGATAGCGGATGCCCCTTTTCGCCAGCCAATCCCGCCGCTGTTCTAAACTGACCCGCCAGTGTTCCAGTTCGGCGGGTGTAAAAAGTTCCAGGGAACGGAAATATTCGATTTGATCGATCCGGTCATTCTGTTTGTGCAGGTAGATCCAGCCCTCTTTGCCCAGCAAAATCGAGGGAAGCGGAGATATCCCGAAGCAGCGTACTTTGATAAAATTGTTGGCCGGGATAAACAGGCTGCGCAGTTGAAAATTGTCGTTATAGTAATATTTGTAGCCCTGGAAGAAACGAAACAGGTCATCGAAGCGGAAAGCGGGTTTTTTGGTCCGTGATTTTTTTTCCTGCAGGGGGTGGAGATGTATCTCCCCGCTGATATGGAAAAGGCCGTCCAGCATGGGAAAGCTAATAATCACCAGGAAAAGGAGCGCCATATTGGCCGCTATTTTGGGGGACAGGAAAATACGTAAATTCCCCGGGTGAAAAAAATGAATGAAGTAGAAAAGCAGCAGGGACAGCAGCAGCGCAGTAAAATATAAAAAAAAATTTTCCCGGCTCATGCGGTCGATGGTCCGGCGCACCTCGTCGGTCAGGGGGAGGACGAACTCCCCGCCCGGGGATTTAATATAGAAGCAGCCCTCTTTGACATAGATTTTGTCCGCGGCTAGTTTCCCGTCGAATTTGAAAACTTTTTTAATGTCGCTGCCGCTCCATTTTTGTTCGTTGAAAGAGGTTTTGATTTTTACATTTTTGATGGCCACGAGCCCGGGTTTTTGTCCCAACATCAGCCTCGAGACGGACGCCCGGCGCTGTTTAGGCAGGTGGAAATCCACCTGTTTGAAGTATTTTTTCACCCGTGCTTTTAGGGGTTTCTTATCGCCGGTGTAGAGGCGGAAGATGTCCTTCCGGGGTGTTTTTACCGTGATAGACAATCTCGTATCCACCTGTAAATCTTTTTCGTGGATATAGTAGATAGAGGCGGTAAAGAATACCAGTGTAATAAGAACTTTTATGATGATTTTCTTTTTTTTCATAGGTCACCGTTTTTTTTCTTCCAGTGCCTCGATCACCTTTCTTAGAGCTATTTGGGTTTTGCTGAGCAGCAATTTTGCCATGGCAATGTTGGCGTCGTTCCGCAGCGCCAGGATGGTATGAAAATGAACGTCTTCTTCATCGAAGCTCTGGCCCATGATGATCCCGTTTTTCGTGTAAAGCATGATGATATCGGTTTCCCCGAAGCCGGCTTCCCGGGTTTGGTTGCGGGTGATTAAAAATAGATCGTGAAACAACGAACCGGCAATTTCGAAATTGATACCGGCAACATCCGTGACGCCGCCGAGCATCTTGCCTTCCGGGTTGAATACGGCGGCGCCTAAGTAGCCTTTGATTTCTTGTAATTTTTCAATTTTTTTTAGTATCGACATTTTTCACTTCTTTGCCTTCGGCGACCCTGCCG
>JAGLSW010000906.1 GCA_023135565.1 Candidatus Aminicenantota bacterium
CCGGCAGGGCCGCCGGAGGCAAAGAATGATTTAATTTCATTCGTTTCCGGGTGAGGCTCGAATCATGATGGAGTGTCCCTTTTTCCCCTGGAAACTTAATCGAAACCATTTCGTATATCATAGATTAAAACACTGTTAAATAATAAAAACTAAAACCAAAAATTCGGAGGTAATATGAAAAAAAATCTATTGTTCGTTTTAACGATCGTTTTCTTGTGCAGTTTCGTTTTTTCCACTAACGATGCACGTTTACTGAGATTCCCGGATATCAACAAAGACCTGATCGCCTTTGTTTACGCCGGCGACATCTGGACCGTCCCGGCCTCGGGAGGAGACGCCGTCAGGCTGACTTCACACGAAGGACTGGAACTATTTCCTAAAATATCACCGGACGGCAAGTGGATCGCTTTTTCCGGCGAATACACCGGCACAAGACAGGTTTACGTGATGCCCGTAAAAGGCGGCACACCAAAACAACTCACTTATTATAACGATGCCGGCGTGGAACATATGCCGCCCCGGGGCGGGTTCGACCATATCCCCTTAGACTGGACCAATTGCAGCAAAAAAATAATGATCAGGGCCAACCGCACACCCTATGGCGAAAGAAGCGGCAAATACTTCTTAGTCGACCTAAAAGGCGGTTTGGAAATCCCGCTGCAAATCCCGGAAGGCGGCTTCGGTTCTTTTTCACCCGATAACGACAAAATCGTCTACACCCCCATCTATCGCGAATTCCGCGCCTGGAAAAGGTACAAAGGCGGTAGAGCACAGGATGTCTGGATTTATGACCTGAAAAAAGACACATCCAAAAGACTGACAACCTTCACCGGCACCGACCAACATCCATCCTGGTACAAAGACAAAATATATTTTGTTTCCGATAAGGATTTGAGGCTGAATTTCTGGTCTTACGACCTAAAAAGCGGCAAAATGACCCAGGTTACCAGCCACAAAGAGTTCGATGTACTGTGGCCTTCCGGCGAAAATGAACTGCGGGTCTACGAAAACGGCGGCTATATCTACAAACTCAACTTAGATACAGGAAAAACAACCAGACTCACCGTCAATATCCATTTTGACAATCCCAATACTATCCCCGCTTTCAGGGATGTTTCAAAGTCCATCTCCCGGTTCGGGGCGGCAATTTCGCCCACAGGTAAAAGAGTCGTATTCGACGCCCGGGGCGACATCTTTACCGTGCCTGCCAAAGACGGCATCACCTACAACCTGACCCGCACACAGGGCGTCAGAGAAATGTACCCGGCCTGGTCCCCGGACGGCAAATGGATCGCTTATATTTCCGATAAAACCGGCGACTACGAAATCTACCTCTTAGACCCCAAAGGAAAAGAAAAAACAATCCGGTTAACCAAAAACCATAAAGTATGGAAAACCCCGCCGTTGTGGTCACCGGACAGCAAGATGTTCCTTTTCTTAGATAAGGAAAAAGGGCTGCAAATCCTCGCTGTGAAATCGAAAAAAATTACGGTAGTGGATGAAAAAGGCAAAACAGCCGGGATAGATGATTTCAGTTGGTCTCACGATTCAAAATGGATCGTTTACAGCAAAACCGGCGCCAACCGCTTAGAGAACATCTGGGTCTACTCCCTACAGGAGAAGAAAACCCGCTGCCTGTTGGACAACAAATATGATAACTTTGCCCCTACTTTTTCACAAGACGGCAAGTTTATATATTTCATCTCGGACCGGGATTTTAACATGAGTTTCCGGGACGGTTTTTCCAGCATGGAATTCGACTTTGTCCTTACCAAAACGGCCAGGTTTTATGCCGTCGCGCTAACCGGAGATGCTCCCAAACTCTTCGCGGACAAGAACGATGTAGAAGAAGTCAAAAAAGAGAAAACCGGCAAAGACTCAGCAGCTAAAAAAGGAAAAGATAAGAAAGATAAAGATAAGAAAAAAGACAAAGACAAAGACAGCGTCAAAGCCGTCAAAATCGATTTCGACGGTATAAACAAAAGAATTATCGTGTTCCCTATGGGCACCGACAGGTATAGCTTTATCTATGACCTGGGTAAAAAAGTGTTGTACGGCAAAGCCGGCGGCCTTTACCTTTTCGACATGAAGAAGAAAAAATCGGAATTGGTGATGAAGGGCATTAGAGGCGGTGATATTTCGGTTGACGGTAAAAAAATACTTTACCGGGCCAAGGGCAAATATGGAATCATCGACCTCAAACCCAATCAAAAAGCAGGCAGCGGCACACTGAATTTAAAAGATCTCACCATGAAGATAGACCCCAAAAAAGAGTGGCGGCAGATATATAATGAAGGCTGGAGAATTTTCCGGGATTGGTTCTATGTGAAAAACATGCACGGCGTAGACTGGGCAAAAATGAAGCAGCGTTATGCTGAATTGCTTCCTTATGTCAGTCACAGGGCCGATTTAGATTATATTTTCGGAGAGTTGATAGGTGAACTCAATGCCGGACATACTTATGTCAACCACGGGGATTTCAAAAAGGTGAAACGGATAGATACCGGGCTGCTGGGCATCGAGCTAAAAGCGGATAAAAAAGCGGGCCGCTATATAATCGCTAAGATTTATGAAGGCGAAAACTGGAATGAAAAAACCCGTTCCCCTCTCACCGAGCAAGGGATTAATGTAAAAGAAGGAGACTACCTGCTGAGCCTGAACGGTTTTGATGTTACCCTCAAAGACAACCCTTACCGTTTCTTAGAGAACACGGTAGGCAAAAAGATTGAGATAAAAGTGAGCGCTAAAGCCGACGGCAGCGGCGCCAAAACCTACTTAGTGAAACCCACCAAGAGCGAATATGAACTGCGTACTTTAGACTGGGTGAATTCCAGGAGAAAGTTGGTCGATAAATTGTCCGGCGGCAGGATCGGTTATATCTTTGTGCCCGATACCGCGGTTGAAGGCAACCGGGAACTTTTCAAAGGATTATATGCTTATAATGACAAAGAAGCATTTATCATCGATGAACGCTATAACGGCGGCGGCTGGTCCCCGGGAAAAATGATAGAGAAGCTCTCCGCGGAACCTATCAGTTATTGGAGCAGGAGAGGCTTAGACTTGAGACCCGAACCCCTGTTCACCTTAGATGGTCCCAAGGTCATGTTGATCAACCATTTCTCATCTTCCGGCGGGGATAACTTCCCTTACTGGTTCAAAAAGAAGAATCTCGGCAAACTTATCGGCACTCGCACCTGGGGCGGTCTGGTCGGTTATGGTTGGAGTCCCGGGCTGGTTGACGGGCCTTCATTTGCGGTTCCCATGTCGGGGATCGTAGGCACGGACGGTGAATACATCGTAGAAGGCGTCGGGGTGTACCCGGACGAAGGATTCGAAGTGTACGACAGGCCGGAAGAGGTTGCCAAAGGGAAAGACCCCTGTATAGAAGTGGCGGTAAAGCACCTATTGGAAGAGTTAAAGAAAAAACCTCATGAAAAAATCACCAACCCCAAAGACCCCGATCGTTCCAAATGGTACGAAAAAGAGATAAAGTAGAATTTTAAGGATCCACGAGGAATTTCTATTCCCCAGGATGATCTTTTATTACTCAGGTTGAGGAAACGACCGGCGAACTTTAGGAGTCTATAAGTACTCGTGAGTTTTGAGGGGCTCGAGCTCTTTTCTGAGAATTCTCGAGCTCCTCCTTAACCTGAGCCCTCTTGAGCTCTCTTGAGATCAAAATCCTGTTGAGCCGAAGCCCCCCTCTCCCCTACCGGTATCGGACAACTCGTCCACCTGCAGCACATCTACAGTCAAAACCGGTTTTACTACCAATTGGGCGATTTTCATCCCCTCTTCAACGACAAATCTATCTTTACTGTGATTAATCAAAATCACCTTTATTTCTCCTCTATAACCGTAATCGATTGTCCCCGGGGCATTCAGCACCGTAACTCCGTATCTTAAGGCCAACCCGCTGCGGGGTCTGACCTGCGCTTCGGTATTTTCCGGTAGTTCGATGATAATACCTGTTTTTATTAGGGCGCTCTCTCCCGCCGCTATCGCCTTCCTTTCTATCGAGAAGATGTCTAACCCGGCGTCTCCCGGATGTGCGGCCCGGGGCAAGAGCGCCTTTTCAGCCAATAATTTTACTTTCAATTGCAAGATTTTTTCTCCTATTTTTTATATTACTGCGAATTGTTTCCCGCAGTCAACCGGTGAATTATAGAATCCTGAGAGCCCCCTCATAATTCATAACTAAGTTCGTTCTAATCTAACGCCTGGTAATAGCCCAGTATTTTCTGTTTATAATCGTCGGTGAACTTTTCTTTATTCTCTACCAGGTGAATACCGATATCCAATCCCATACCCTCGTACCTATCCGTGGTGAGCCGCTTCAAATGAACCGTTTCGATAAAAGGCTGCATTACAACAATAAAAAAATCCGCAAGAAAATTTTCCTTATCGGTTTTGGTTATCTGCCCGACAATTCCCTCCGGCGATATTTCAAAGAGGCTGTACTCATCCGATCCTATTACCTCGCTGGAATATACATCGAATACGAACTTTTGCATCAAGAAACCTTCTTTAAGTGCAATAAGTTCTATCACCCCTCTGTCATCAGATTTAATTCCCTCTTCTGAAATAGTGTTTCCTTCATGTACCGGCGCTGCATAAAAATATTTCATTTTTTATCTCCACATAGATTTTAAAATATACAGCTCTTTTTGTCAAGCGCCGAAGATCAGGATCAGGAGAACTCAGGAAGGAACTCAAGAGGTCTCAGGAGGAGATCAGGAAGAACTCAGGAAGGAACTCAAGAGGAGGTCTCAGGAGGAGATCAGGAAGAGCTCAGGAAGGAACTCAAGAGGTCTCAGGAGGAGATCAGGAAGAACTCAGGAGGAACTCAAGAGGTCTCAGGAAGATCTCGAGAGAGATCAGGAGAACTCAGGAGAACCCCGGGTTGAGGAGGAGCTCGAAAACTCTCAGCAAAGCGTTCGAGTTCCTCAACACTCATGAATACCTATACGATCAAAGACTCACGAGCCGTTTTCTCAACCCGGGTAATTAAAGATCCTCCCGGATCTAAAAGTACCCTATTATATTTCGCTTATTTTATTCTTCCGGGAATCGCCAGGATCGAACGTATCACATCCACAACCAGGAAGAACAGGATAAAGACGAGATAGCTAATTAAAGGCAAGAAGCCGAAATATACAATGAAAGTTGCATCACCCACACCGTTAAAAAGAGCGCGGTTCATCTTTGCGGCGCTGAAAAGACCGAAAGAATGTATAAACATCATAATCGTGAATACCACGATACCGATACCGAAAGCGATGGGTACCAACCTCAATAGAGTTTTCATGAAGAAAGTGGCAATGCCGATGGCTTCCTGTCCGGCAGAGGTCTCTTTTACGACCTCCATGGTGACGGTGCCGGCATTAAAAGCGATAAGGGCCACAAACTCACAGAAGATCAACAAACCTAACCCCATCAGGAAGGCTTGCAAACTGCCCACCTTAATCGCCATATAAATATAGAAGAAGAAGAGCACTACCCCGGCCAGCATGGCGATAAAACCGAAGCAGTCGAGGAAAGCTTTCGAGGACATCTGGGTGGAATTGTTGGCAATCAGGTCATCACCCGCATTAGAGAACCTGTATGCAGTGTATTGTACAACAAACACTCCAATAACCCAACCAAAGGCATAGAGAACGAAAATACCCGCACCCTGGACCCGTATTCCCGCGATAACAAAGAAGAAAAAGCCCACGCCCGCTGCCACGATTAACGCGATATGACCTATTTTGGTAAGCCATTTAATGCTGAAATCCAGCAGGTTGCCCGTCATTACAGTTTTGATAAACTGGATAAACTTCTCCAGTAACCTGACTGCAAAAAGATGACCGCCGCCTGCGTCTGTTGTTGTTGTTGCTTTAATTGCCATATTGCCTCCTTATTGGCGTTTAATTTAATTTTAATTTTAATACTGATCTAATACTAATGTTAAATTTTTACCGGTACCAGGGAAAATTCTATTGGATTGAAATCAAAAAGTCAAGCCAAATTCGAATTTTTTAGCGGGAAAACGCCAAAAAGTCCATTTTTTATGAATTATTAGTAAAAAAGGGATTGCAAAACAATCGGTTTTTGATTAAAATAAGGACATGGAAAACGAAAACAAAGAAATTAAAAATATCAGCGAATTTTTCTCGGAAGAGGAAACAAAACCGAAACTAACCCCGGAACAAAAATGGGAGCACATATTCGAAGCCTGGCTGCAAAAGATATCCCAGAAGAAATTGATGATTCACCTCACCGAATTAAAATTCTGGTTCGAGGGCCTGGAAGAGTTCTTTTCCTCCAACTACTTAGAAAACTTCATTTTCAAACATCAAACCTCCGAAACCAGGAATTATCAATCATACGTATACACCTTCGTGCAGGTGGCGGGGAGAATTATCACCCATCTAAAAACCCTGGATTTCGAAAAAGACAAATTTTTCTTGAATTTCGAGGAGTTCATAGTTGAAAAATTCCTGGAAAATTATTCACCCAAATCTTTTCCTTATTTAAAGGATGTTTATTCTCCCGAATCCTGGTTCTATAACCTGAGAATTTTCCTGCAGAACCTGCGCAATATCGCCACGGATTTGGCGAGAAACGATACTGTTTCGCTGAAAACCTTCTCTGCCCTGAAGCGCTTATACCGCAAAGAAGTAATGGATAATTTTATTGCCACTTCTCTTTTAAAAAGGGCGTTCGTCCCCAAGATGGACAAAATCTATCAACCCGATATACGCGGTATTATCAATTCGGTTAAAGATAAAAAATTAAAACGGGATATCGGGGTTTTCTTTATCCTCGCTTTCCGGATATTGAAGATAAATAACTTTATCGACATAAACCTGAATAAAAGCAGGAATATCAGTATCACCATTCCCTTGATATTAACATTAAAGAAACACTTAGACAGGCTCATGTCTTTTTATAGTAATGTGCTGAAAAAAAGCATGTCCGAAGCGATGGATTTAGGAGCAGTTGAAAAATTAGATAATACTTTTAATGATCTCAGGTTCGAATATAAAAAAATTTACTTAGGTGAATTCCCCTATTACTTCGAAATAGACCACGAAAAGATAAATAAACGCAAACTGCTGAAGAACATTTCGATTATTTCCGATCTTGCCTTACAACATCTAATCGAAGGTGTGATTAAAATTTTTAAACCCGCCATGTCCGGCGAAGATATATTCGGAGATTTTATTTCCCGGGACCAGATGGCAACCGAAGTCAAGAAAAAACTGGAAAAACTCCATGCCAAAATTAACAACTACCTTTCCAATAGAGGCGGGATATCTTCAGCGGATATTTTTTTCGACATCAACCTATTCATGGAAACCGATCTAATTTATCTACTCTATAAAGACTGGCATGAATTCATGAAATTTTATAACGACCTGATGACTTCCGATTTCACACCGGAGTTCAAGAATAACTTGAGGTCCTTTCATGCCTTCATAACAAAAATTTTAAAAGAGATTGCCCAATATAAAATTCGTAAACTGCGCTAATTAAAGCGGACGGCGTCCGCAGCCTATGAGGGGCCTGGGAAAAACATATCCAACCAGGTTAACCCAAAAACTTATTTTTTTAGCAAACTTTCACGAAGTAGTAGTGAAAAAATATAAAAATAAAGCTGCCTAACCGGTATTGCAGGTTGTTATCGGCAGCTTAACTATAACCAAAATTCGGAGGACTAAATGGCTGTAGAAAAGACTTTTGTAATGATCAAACCTGATGGTATCCAACGGGAAATCGCCGGGGAAATTATTTCCCGCTTCGAGAGAAAAGGTTTGAAATTAGTAGGCATGAAGATGATTAAAATGAGCCGTGAAAAAGCGGAAACTCATTATGGAGAACATAAAGGTAAAGGGTTCTATGATGAACTCATTGCATTTATAACTTCCGGCCCGGTTATCTTATCGGTTTGGGAAGGCTTAGAGGCGATCAAAATCGTCAGGAAAGTAGTGGGCGCAACAAGCCCCGATAAAGCCGAACCGGGCACGATTAGAGGTGATTTCGTTTTGTGCACCACCTTTAATGTGGTGCATGCATCGGATTCCGGCGAAACAGCAAAAAAAGAAATATCCCACTTCTTCGAGGATAACGAAATTTTCGATTATTCCTTACCTCTAGGGGAATTTTTGCAGTAGGCTGGATACCGGGAGGCGGATTCATTTCGCCAAACAAAAAAGGGTATGAGCTTTAAGTTGTAAGTTTTACGTTTTCAAAAATTCGCGGAAGCGGGAATAGTTCCGCTTCCGCCCTTTGCTCCAACCGGGGAGCTTTAATAATTAAAGATAGGACTTAATGAGGTTTCAAATGGATATATTTGTAAACGGTATCGAAATCGATTATGCACATCCTCCTCTTACCTGGGGGGATTTTTACAATGATTTACTGGCCGGCTATATAGAAAAAAATCACGCTGTAGTCAGTATCTTAGTAGACAAAACCGAATCTTTAAATGTAATAGCAAAGGATCCCCGGCAAAGCCCCCCGGGGGATATAAAAAAAATCGAAGTCTTCACTAAAGATACATTTTTAATTACCAAAGACGGTTTCGTTAGAGTGTTGGCCCTGACAGACAGTATAAGGTGTGAAATTCCTATTGCCGCCGGTTTTTATAGGAAAGGCCAAACCATAGATGCCGCTGCCATAATAAAAAAGATTATGGTGTCGATTCCAGCGATGATAGATTTTGTAAACTCCGTGGGGTTGAACTATTCGCTAAATTTCGACGAAATCCCTTTAGACCGGGAAATAACCCTGAAAAAGGGGATGGAGTTCTTCTTAAACTCCTTCTCGCATTTAGTGGAAGTCAAAAAAAGAAGGGATAATGATGAGATTGCGAATTACTTAGAACAGCAATTTTTAAAGGCTGTTGCCACCTGGAGCAAAACGGTTAAGAAGCTTCTCCGTAAGGTGAGTGAACTCTCCCCAAAATAGGGGGGAAGCACTGCTGCTTCCCCCTATTCAGGATTTATAAAATGAGAAAATCAAACAAACTGAACAAAATTAATTAGAACCTGTACCTCGTTCTACCAGGAGGCCGATAACCTCTATTCCTGCATTTTTGATTTCGTTCATTACTTCCTGGATGCGGCCGTATTTCAGTTCGATATCGGCTTTTAAACCGACTTTCATTTCCTGTATCTTTTTTTCTTCCATTTGTTCTTCGATCAATGCAGGTAATTTTTCGATGTTAAGGACTTTCTTCTCGTTGAACATGACGGAACCGTCTTTCTGTACGTAGACAGTCAGCATATTTTCGGCTTCAGGTTGGTCGATGGCATTGATTGCCTCCGGGAGCGTTACGTTTACTCCTTTCTGCACCATGGGCGTCACCACCATAAAAATGATTAGCAGCACCAATAGGATATCGCAAAGGGGTACCACATTAGGTTCTGAATTTAATTCGTTTGAACCACCAACTTGCGCGCCCATAATCAGGCTCCTTTAGACTGTTTCTTTATAAAATGATCGATTAACTCGGAAGAGGCATTGGCCATTTCGCCGGTAAACACCTCGATCTTATTCAAGAGCAGGTTAAAGAACCATACCGCCACAACTGCAACACCGATACCGGCGCCTGTGGTAATCAAAGCTTCGGAAATACCGGCGGCAACTGTGCCGATACCGCCCGATCCGGATATTGCCATATCGTTAAATGCGGTAATAATACCGAAAACGGTTCCGAACAGACCGACAAAAGGTGATGTCGAACCGATAGTAGCCAGACCGTTTAGGCCTCTCTTAAATTCAGCTACACTCTTGATCGTTGCTCTTTCAATAGCTCTTTTAGCTGATTCTACTTTTTCTTCATAGGGTGCTTTAGAATCTTCCTGGAACTGAAACTCACCGAGACCGGCGACTAATACCTTGGCCAGGTGGCTGTTCTTAAATTTTTTGTCGGAAGATAACTTGATCGATTCTTCGACTTTACCTTCCTGCCAAAGCTTGCTGATGAGTCGCAGCAAAATATTCGATTGTTTTTTTGCTTGCGAATACACATAGAGCCTCTCGATTCCCACTGCAATGGCATAGATCGACATGACTAACAAGATGAAGATAACTATTCTAGGGAGTGTTCCCATTTGTTCCCACATTGAAGTTAATGTAAACTGATGCATATAAGCCTCCTTATATTGGTGTAATAATTATTGCCTGTTTAGTGTAAAATCTACCACAACGGTAAACCTTACGGCTCTCGGCACTCCATTTAAAATATAGGGTTCGTAAACCCACTGCTTTACCGCGTCTACAGCGGACTGATTCAGTAAAGGATGCCCGCTGATGATTTTAATCGTAGAGGACATCACTCTTCCATAAATATCGGTTGACGCTTCAAGAATAACCTTTCCCTTAATACGCGCTCGCAGCGCAACTTCGGGGTACTTAGGTTTTATCTTTTTGATCAACTTGGGTTTCTGGATACTGGCGATTCTCATGGCTGTGGTGGATTCAGCACTCCCGGGGCTGCCGAGAATACCGCCGATGACGCCGCCTTCAACGCCGCCTTCAACGCCGCCTTCAACGCCGCCTTCGTCGAACCCGAAATCGGTGAGTTCTTCCTCTTCGATCTCTTCGGGAATCTCGATAGGAGCGATCAACCGGCCTGAAGTGATTGCTTGTTGTTTAACTTCTTTTTTCTTTTCTTCTTTTTTCTTACCTTTTCTCGATTTCCTCTTTTTGGCTGCTGCCGGGGGCGGAGCAGACTTCGGAGGTGGTGCTGTCATAAACACATCTATGACCGTAATGGCCGGTAGATTCTGATCTGCATTCAACAGCGGGACTACAATTATTGCCAGGATTCCTAACCCGTGTGCTAATATAGAAGCAGGGAAGGTCAACCACTGCTTCGTGGCTTCTCGTTTGCCGCCTGACACAATCAACGATTCTTCAAACATTTTTAACCTCCCTTTGGTAAAAATTGTTTTCGATCTAACTGTTTAATATATAACAAATCCACGTAGAATTCAAGTCCTATTTGGATTTTTTTCTGCCGAGGAAATTTTTTTCCCAAATTTTCAACCAGACGCAGGATTGGAAAATCGAAGAATAAGTACCTACGATGATTCCTGTTATTAGCGTGAATGAAAAATTATGGATCACTTCACCACCGAAAAAAAACAAGGCCAATACCGTGGCCAGGGTAGTGCCCGACGTAACGATGGTACGGCTCAGGGTGCGGTTTATACTGGTGTCTAATATCTTCTCGGCACCTTCTTTTCTCATTAATTTCACATTGTCCCTGACCCTGTCGAAAATGACAATGGTGTCGTTCAAGGAGTACCCGACAATGGTAAGAATACCCGCTACCACGGACAGCGATACCTCCACTTTGAAAAAAAGAATCACCGCAAGCACGATCAACACATCATGGAATAGGGTAATAACCGCCGCAATCCCGTATATCCACTTAAACCTGAAACCGATGTACAGCAGCATGCCTATTAGGGCGAAAAAAGTGGCCCGGGCAGCCTGGTCCCGCAGCCGCAGCCCCACCTGGGGGCCGACAAATTCCGTGCTTAAAAAAGTAAAACTACCCAAAAAGGTGTGCTCTTTTAATACAGCCTGCACTCTCTTTTTAAGGTCCAGTTTTTCGATTTCGCTGAAATCGCCGATCAAACCGGTTATGTTTCCATTTGCATCCTGGTAACTCTTCCTCAAGCCGACGATTTTTTTGGCGGAGTCTTCCGCGTCATCAGGGGAAATCCCTTTGCCGGACAGGAAATTCATGATGGAGTTCTCAGCGCTGTTATTCAGGTCCAATTTACCGGCCTGGAGATTCGCTTTCTCTTCATCGTTTCTAAAAACCTCTTTTATCAGGTTCGCTTTTTTTTCGTGGGCTTCGAAATCTTCACCTGAATCGGCATCTTTAATATCCATTATTGTTTTAATAAAGAATTTATTTTCCCGTTTTACCCTGACGATCTCGGAGTCGGCAATGCCCACTTTATCTAAGGAATCCCTTAGATAATCGATATTGACCTCATCTTTAAAACTGATCTCTATCATGGTGCCGCCGGAGAAATCGATGCCCAGGTTAAAACCCCTGGTCTGCAGCAAAACCAGCCCGGCAATAATTACCAGCCCCGAAATAACGAAGGCATAGAGTTTTTTATTCATAAACTTGAAATCAGGTTCCTTTTTAAATAATTTCATCGTCCTGCTCCTTATCGCTAAATGCTAATTTTTTTGAGTTTCTTTCTGCCGCCATATACCAGGTCGAAGACGACCCTGGAGACGAATACCGCCGTAAACATACTGGCAATAATGCCGATCATCAAGGTGACGGCGAATCCCTGTATCGGGCCTGTGCCGAACTGATAGAGGAAAATACCGGCAATAATCGTGGTCAAATTGGCGTCGAAGATGGTAATAAAGGCTTTCTTAAAGCCCGAATCTATAGCCGATTTGGGCGATTTCCCGGCCCGCAAATCCTCTTTTATCCTTTCGAAGACCAGTACGTTGGCGTCCACGGCCATACCGATGGTGAGGATAATACCGGCAATACCGGGCACCGTGAGAGTGGCTTTAAAATAGGCTAAAACCCCCATCAGGATAACGATATTCAGTACCAGCGCCAGGACGGAATTGATGCCCGCGATTTTATAATAGAATAACATAAAGACCATCACCAGCAGCAGACCCACTATCGACGCATATATCCCTTTGCGGATAGAGTCGGCTCCCAAAGATGGGCCTACGGTTCTTTCTTCTAAGAATTTGATGGAGGCCGGTAGGGCTCCGGCACGCAGCATAACCACCATGTCGTCCACCTGCTGGGCGGTATATCTACCGGTGATAATGCCGCCGGAATGAGCGGGAATAACGCTCTGCACCGTGGGGGCGATCAAGATGCGCTTGTCTAAAATAACGGCCAACTGCTTGCCGATATTGGCTGCCGTGTACTTCTCGAATTTCCTGCCGCCGTCGGGTTTCAGGGAAAAGCCGATGATGGGCGCTCCATATTCATCCCGGGTGCGCCGGGCATTCCGTAAATCCATACCGGTAATCACCGAAACGTTTTTCAAAACCATAAAGCCCCTGCTGCCGGCTGTTTTGGGGTTGCGCTTGAGGATAATAAACTCTTCGGGAAGTTGACCGCCGTATTCATCTAAGGCTTCCTTTTCCGTTTCGAAAGGTCCGGCCATCACTTCTTTCCATTCCAGCATGGCCGTGCTTTTGATGATGTTTTTTATCCTGGCGGGATCATCGATACCGGGCAGGAGCACCAGTAATTTATCGCCCCTGTCCGAGAACCCTTCTATCCGCTGGGCTCTGGCTTCGGAGAGCCCGGTTTCGTCGATGCGGTTCCTGATTTTTTCTAAAGCCTGGTTGATGGTCTGATCCCGCCACTGCATCTCTACGTTGGGTCTCAGGCTCAGTGCAGACAGGCCGCTGGACATGGTATAATTCCATTCCCTGAAATCGTCATCCAGTATATCTTTCAAGTTCCTTTCATTTTCAAAGGGGATTCCCGATATTTCGATTTTGGTACTGTCCTTTCTTATAATTTTTTCGACTTTTATACTGGCGTCCGCCAACAGGCTCTTCAGCCGGATGATATGTTGGTCGGTCTGGGCGGCTAAACCCTCATCGGTCTGTACTTCCAGCACTAAGTGCGTGCCGCCCCTGAGGTCCAGACCCAGGACGATCTTATCCGCCAGGAACCTCCATATACAGAATGCAATTACTGCTAAAATCAATACTATTTTCCAACCCATTGTTTTTTTCATTTCTGCTGCCTCCGTGAGTCTTTATTTTTTTTCCTGTGATTTTTCCCCGCTTTGATCTACGATAGTCGAGACGGATGATTTTAAGACCTGTATTTTGGTATTTTTATCTACCCTGATCTCGACCCGGTCATCGAGCACTCTATCGACCGTGCCGTAAATACCGCCTGAAGTGATGACTCTTTCACCGCCTTTTAAGGCATTCACCATGGTCTTGTGCTGCTGCTGCTTCTTTTTTTGCGGCCTGATAAATAGGAAAAAAAAGATAGCAAAAATAACAGCCATCATAATAAGCATCGACACTCCGCTGCCCTGGGCTGCCCCGCCGGCTTGTTGTCCAAATAATAACATTTTAAACTCCTTTATTATATTTTAGCAAAAAATTCTTTTTGAATTCTTGAAAGGTTTTGAAATTGATAGCATACCTTATTTTGGACATAAAATCAAGATAAAAATGGATATTGTGAATAGAATTTAAAATCGAGGCATTTATTTCCTTTGCAATATAGAGGTGGCGCAGGTAGGCCCTACTGAAATTTCGACAGGTATAGCAAGCGCATTCGGGGTCTGGAGGGGCTTTGTCCTTTTTAAAACGCCCGTTTTTGATGGAGAGTTTTCCCCGGCCGGTAAAAAGCAGGCCGTTGCGGGCCACCCGCGTGGGTAAAACGCAGTCGAACATATCCACCCCTTTTTCAACGGCAAAGAGGATTTCGTCCGGGGTGCCGCTGCCCATCAGGTAGCGCGGTTGTGCTTCCGGCAGGTGGGGCAGCAGGGCGGCGATAGTTTTCTCGAACTCTTCCCGGCTCTCTCCCACACTCAAGCCGCCCACGGCGTAACCTTCGAAACCGGTGCGGGTCAAGGCGTCTAAGGATTCCCGGCGCAAATCGCTGTGCAGTCCACCCTGGATGATGCCGAACTGGGCGTTATCTTTATTGGTTTTCAAGAAACGTTCCCGGGCCCGCTGCGCCCAGTTGTGGGTGATTTGCATGGCCCGCCGGTCTTCTTCCTTAGAAGCCGGGTGGGAGGCGAAATAATCGAGCGCCATCTGGATATCGGAATCGAATACATTTTGAATATCCACTACCCCTTCGGGGGTTAAAGAAAAGATAGTGCCGTCGATATGGGATTGGAAAGTAACCCCTTTTTCGGTAACTTTAGTATTGCCTTTCAGGGAGAAAACCTGGAACCCGCCGCTGTCGGTAAGGATCGGTTTATTCCAGGAGATGAAGTTGTGCAGGGAGCCGAAATCTTTTAGAATTTCTAAGCCGGGGCGCAGGAAAAGGTGGTAGGTATTGCCCAGGATGATTTGCGCACCCGACTGGTCCAGGTCCCGGGGTGTTAGGGCTTTCACTGCCCCGGCGGTGCCTACGGGCATAAAGGCCGGTGTTTCTACAGCGCCTCTTTTAGTGTGGATGATGCCGCACCTGGCCAGGCTATTTTCGTCTTTTTTTATTACTTCAAAAATCATAGCTTATGGTTATAACATATATAGCCCGTGAAGTAAATCAGTAATAGCCTTCAGCATTCGGCATTCAGCCGGGCTGCTCCGCAGGGGGACAGCGCCCCCACGCACGTGGGGAAGCGTATAGCTGCTTCGTAGCAGTGGTGGAGCAAGAGTTAGCTGCGTATTTTTCACCAGGAGCTAAGCCCTTATCAACCAGGATAAATCGTGTAACCTGTAAAACAAAGCGGTTGGTTTAATAAAAGTTTTGGGAGTC
>JAGLSW010000907.1 GCA_023135565.1 Candidatus Aminicenantota bacterium
GGCAGGGCCGCCGGAGGCAAAAAAGTTTGGCCCCCGGCCCTCACCTCCTGTCCACGTGGTGGACCCGCCGGAGGCAGTAAGCGCTGCTTTTTTGAAGGGAACTCAGCGGGAGTTAACCCCGGAGTTGGCAGAATTTTTCAAGCGCAGTCATTTTTTGATTCGCATGCCTGTTTATGAAGTAGTCGAAGAAGTTATCCGAATATTCGATTTGCAGGGCAGCCTGGATTTTGCTGCTGCCGGGTATCTCCAGGCTTTTTTGAATATTGCCGCTGATTATTCCGCGGAGCAGGGCATTGACCTATCGTCTTTTTTAGAGTGGTGGGAATTTAACAAAAACGATTTCAAAATGATCGTGCCGGAGACGAAACCGGCAGTCAGGATCATGAGTATTCATAAAGCGAAAGGGCTGGAATTCCCGGTAGTTATCATCCCTTATGCCAACTGGACGCACAGCATGGACAAGCAGCTCTGGTTGATCCCGGAACCGCCGCTGCCTACGGATCTGCCTCCTACCACGGCCATGCTGGTAAACCGGCACAAATCTTTAGAGAACACCCATTTTTGCCGGGATTTGCATGCTGAACAAGAAAAAGTACTAATAGATAACATCAACCTGCTTTATGTGGCCTTTACCCGGGCCGGGGATGAGCTTCATGTTTTTGCCCAACCTCAAAAAAAGAACAAGAACGATAATTACGACCTCCTGGAAAAACTGGCAGTACCGCTGCTGCAAGAGGGCGGGCAGCCGGGTACATATGTTTTAGGGGAACCGGGCCGCAAAAAGGAAGAAGAGAAAAAAAAGAAATTCTTACAGGTGGATTACCGGGAAAGCGATAGGTTGATTTCCAACAAGTGGTACAGCAAAATATCTATCCGCAGGAGAGCCGTGGATTCCTGGGACGTAGACACTTACCGGGCTGAAAGGTGCAGTTGGGGACTTTTGGTGCACCGGGTATTTTCGCAGATTCGTTCTGTCGCGGATGTAGACCGGGCTGTCGAAAAGGCGGTCATTTCCGGTGACATTGCCGCGCAGGAGAAAGAGGCTCTGAAAAAAGAGATTGCCGGGATTTTCGCGGACGAGGTTGTGGCAAGCTGGTTTGCTCCCGGGTTGACTGTTTTTGTAGAAGCGCCCATTATCACCGGGCAGGGGATTTTGCGGCCTGACCGGGTGATTATTTCCGGAGAGAAAGCGTCGGTGATCGATTTTAAGACCGGCGCGGAGAGCAGCGCTGATGAGAAGCAGGTGCTGCAGTACCGGGAGGCGCTGCTTGCCATGGGATACGAAGAAGTAGAGGCATTTTTGTTTTATTTAGAAAACAAGAAGATCAAAAAAGTGGCAGAAAAAGAATTATGAGTGATGAAGTAAGATGCTTTTCAAAACGCAGCCGTTGGCTGCAAACGAACACACCCCGCTTCCTCGTTCCTCGGAACCACCCCTCTCATATTTGCGCCAAATGGCGACCCTTAAAATTAC
>JAGLSW010000908.1 GCA_023135565.1 Candidatus Aminicenantota bacterium
AAAGTTTGATCAAAACTTTTGATAATTTAAAATCAAAAGCGCTCACACGCTGCTCCCTGCGGCGAAGCCGCTTATTGGCTGGAGACGCCGTCCCCTTATTATTTATAATCCAATTCTTTCATCACTTTGTCTAATGTGTCAACCAAACGGTCGGCATTTTGTTCATCGAAAACGATAGGCGGCTTGATCTTTATCACATTGTGCAGCGGGCCGTCTACACTGAGCAGGATACCCTCATTTTTCATCTTTTCGATAATATGGGACGCCTGCTCTGCCGCCGGGCTTAAATTCTCCCGGTCCATCACCAATTCGATACCGATAAAAAGCCCCATGCCCCGCACATCGCCGATCAAAGCATACTTCTGCTGCAATTCTTTCAAACCCGCCAGCAGCCGGTTACCTACCGTGCGGGCGTTTTTTTGCAATTTTTCGTCCCTGATTACGTCCAATACAGCCAGCCCCACCGCACAAGAAACAGGATTACCACCAAAAGTATTAAAATACTCCATGCCGGTGTTAAAAGTCGCGGCGATCTTTTCCGTAGTGACTACGGCCCCTAAAGGAAAACCATTGCCTATGGGTTTCCCGAAAGTAACGATGTCGGGAACCACAGCCTGGGTTTCGAAACCCCAAAAATGACTGCCTACACGACCGAATCCTACTTGAACTTCATCGGCGATGCACAAACCGCCTGCTTCCCGGACAAAATGGAAGGCATCTTTGAGGTAGTTCTCAGGCAGTACGATCTGGCCGCCCACACCGGGTAATGATTCGCAAATAAAAGCAGCCGGCTGCCTGCCGTCTTTTGTCATTTTTTCGATGGTTTTGCCGACTTCGCGGGCATATTTTTCGCCTGCTTCCCGGTCCGAAGCTTTGTAAGGCCCGCGGAACACATCGGGCATGTTCACCTTGTGGATAAAAGGAAGCGCCCCGGAACCGCCGGGACCGTCGAATTTGTAAGCGCTGATCTCGATCAAGGTAGTGAGGTTGCCGTGATAAGCATGGTCTACTACGATGATATCTTTGCGTTTGGTATAAGTGCGGGCCAGGCGTAGAGCCAGGTCGTTGGCTTCGCTGCCGCTGTTGACAAAATAGCATACCCTGAGCGGTTCGGGCAGGGTAGAGCAGAGCCGCTGTGCATACTCTACGATGTTGTCGTGCAGGTAACGGGTGTTGGTGTTGAGCACAGCCAACTGCCGCGACGCCGCCCTGACCACCCGCGGGTGACAGTGTCCCACATGACACACATTGTTTACACAATCTAAGTAAGCCCGGCCGGTTTCATCATAAAGGTATTGACCCAGGCCGCGCACGATTTTAAGCGGTTTCTTATAGGAAATACTGAGAGAGGGGTTTAAAAAACGCCGCCTCAGTTCGAGAATTTTGTCGGCGGACCGGCCTTCCGGCAGGGTTTGCTCTTGGAGGGCCGGGGATCCGCTCTCCCGCGAAGACTTTTTTTTGTGTTTTGTTTCGGCTAATCCCGGTAAAGGACTCAATCCACAGGCGGAACGGAAGGTTTTGAGAACCTGGACCGGGTCCGCATACATCAGTTTTTCTAAAGCTTCCCGGGCCGGTACCGATGAGGCTTTGAGATACTCGTTATCCGGCTCCAACGTTTGCAAACGGAAAGCCCCCATGGTAACCGAAATACACAACCGGGCGCTGATCAAGTACAGCAGTATCTCTAATTCCCGGTCGGTTAAAGGAAAAGCTTTAAAATAACCGCCGATCACATGAGCCGCGGTTTCGATGACGTCCTCCTGGCCCAATATGGCATAAGCGGCGGCAATGGCCGGTTCGCAGACAGTATAAGTATACAACATGTCGCCGAAGTCTATGATGCCGCTTACTTTTGTTATACTTTTATTTTTTTCTACCATGAAATTACTCTGCCTCCGGCGGCCAAAACCCTTTTGAAAAAGGGTTCTGGACTCCCAAAACTTTTCATGAGCGATACGCTTTCCTGTTA
>JAGLSW010000909.1 GCA_023135565.1 Candidatus Aminicenantota bacterium
CTTTTGAAAAAGTTTGAACAAAACTTTTATTTAAAAAAGCGAGAAGCGTTATCTGCACCCACGCAAAACTTTTGTTAAGCAAACGCCTGTGCCCCATTCGAGCGTTTGAGAGTTTGCTGAAACGGTGGGCTAAATAGAAGTTTTTGGAAGTCCAGAAATCTTTTTTCAAAAAGGTTTCTGGCCGCCGGAGGCAAAATATAATCGAGATAAATATCTCAGCCGGGGGTGTTGCTTCCATCCCGCTGTACTTAGAAAAAACCCGGCGTTTTCTTACCGGGAAAGAAGTCACTGCTGAAAACATCCGCGAAGCTGCCCGGATCATGCAGCAGGAGATCGCCCCTATCAGCGATGTACGCGGCTCGGCAGATTATAAAAGACTACTGCTACGGCAATTGTTTTTTGCCCACTTCTTAAAATTTTTCCCCGACTTGTTGGAACTGGAGGCGCTGCTGTGAAAAATTTCGACACCCCTTTGCACGTCCGTGGTCAGGCGCTGTTTTTAGATGATCTTCCCGTTCCCGAAGGTCTGCTGTATGCATCCGCGCTTTTTTCTCCCACGGCCCACGGCAGGATCAAACGGCTCGACACCCGGGCCGCCGAAGAAAGTCCCGGAGTCACCGCTGTGCTTACTTTTCGCGACATCCCCGGTGAGAACGAGATAGGCGGCATTATCCGCGATGAACCGCTGCTGGCGGAAGAGAAAGTTCATTTTGCCGGTCAGCCCGTGGCATTAGTTTTGGCCTCCGATAAAACCGCCGCAGCCAGAGCCGCCAAAAAAATCGAATTAGAAATCGAACCCCTACCGGTAATTACCGATCCCAGGCAAGCCTATGCCGCGGGCAGTCTCATCGCCCCACCGCGCACTTTTTGCCTCGGCGACACCGCCGCCGCCTGGGACAAATGCGTAGTAGTGGCGTCAGGCCGGGTGGACTCCGGCAGCCAGGAGCATTTTTACATGGAACCCCAGGGTGCCCTGGCTCTGCCCACAGAAAGAGGCGGCGTTAAGATTTTTTCTTCTACTCAATCGCCCAGCGGCGTACAGCGTATCGCCGCCAGGGTGCTGGGGCTGCCCATGAACAAAGTAGAAGTGGACGTCGCCCGCTTAGGCGGCGCTTTCGGTGGCAAAGAGGACCAGGCCACCCCCTGGGCAGCGCTGGCTGCCTTAGCCGCCTATAAATTACATAAACCGGTAAAGCTCACGTTGAACCGCCGGGAGGACATAACCGTTACCGGCAAGCGGCACCCTTACTCCTCGGATTTTAAGATCGGCGTAGACGAGGAAGGCAAGATTCTCGCCTACGAAGTGATGTTCTATCAAAACGCCGGAGCCGCCGCGGACCTTTCCAGCGCCATATTGGAACGAACGCTTTTCCACACCACTAATAGTTATTTTATCCCCAACGTCAAAGCCACGGGCGCAAGCTGCCGCACCAATTTGCCCCCATTTACCGCCTTTCGCGGATTCGGCGCTCCCCAGGCCATGTTCGTAATGGAAGCAGCCATCCGGGAAGCAGCCGCGAAATTGGGCGTCAGCCCCGCCCTTATCCAGAAGAAAAACCTGTTAGCCGAAGGCGACACGTTCCCCTACGGCATGCAGGTGGAGCACTGCCGCGCCCGGAGCTGTTTCGCTGCCGGCAAACAAAAATACGCTTTCGATGAGATTTTCCGCCGCGCAGCCGAATTCAACGCCGCCAACTCGACCCGGAAAAAAGGAGCCGCATTAATGCCCGTATGTTTCGGGATTTCCTTTACCAACACCATGATGAACCAGGCCGGAGCGTTGGTGCATGTGTACAGCGACGGCAGCGTCGGCGTCAGCACCGGGGCAGTAGAAATGGGCCAGGGCGTCAACATGAAGATACAACAAACCGCGGCTCGCATTTTTTCCGTCGCCCCCGAAAGAATCAAAATCGAAACCACTAATACTACGCGGGTAGCCAACACCTCGCCTACCGCCGCCTCCACCGGCGCGGACATGAACGGCAGGGCGGCTGAAATCGCCTGCTTAGATATTTTAGCGCGCTTAAAGAAAACAGCGGCGGAGCAATTGCAGCACCCAGATGCCGACGAGATAACTATCGCAGATGAGCAGGTTTTTTGCCGCGGCGAAAAAACGACCCTCACCTGGGAAACGCTGGTGTTGAAAGCTTTTGCCGCCCGTACCGATCTTTCTGCTCATGGTTATTATGCCACCCCGCGTATTTATTTTGACCGGGAAAAAGAGAAAGGCCAGCCTTTTGCTTATCATGTATTTGGAACTGCAGTCACGGAAGTAACGTTGGATTGTATACGCGGTGTTTATGAGATCGACCGGGTATCTATAGTTCATGACGCCGGGAAGAGTTTGGATTTTTTGATTGACCGCGGCCAGGTAGAGGGAGGTCTTTTGCAGGGCATCGGCTGGTTGACCATGGAGGAAGTGCTCTACACTGAAGAAGGCCGATTGCTTACCAACAGTGCAAGCACCTATAAGTTCCCGGACATCAAGTTTACGCCTAAAGAGGTAGACGTTCATTTTTTAGAGGACGCCGGGAATCCCTATGCCGTGCTTAGTTCCAAAGCCATCGGCGAACCGCCGTTTATGTATGGCATCGGGGCGTATTTTGCTATTTTGGAAGCCGTGAAAGCGTTCCGGTCCGGCGTGGACTTTCCTATCGTTTCCCCCCTCACCCCGGAGCGGGTGCTGGGCTATTTATACCCGGAGGGCTGACACCCGGGGATTTAACGAAACTCTTGAATCATCGGCTCAAGTTGTTCAACCAACTCCGGGATGTGCGCTGAAACCACTGTCCAAATCCTCTCTTGCTTAATCTCTCCATACTCAGGAGCGATGACATTTCGCTGGGCAATAATTTTTCTCCATGGAATCCCGGGATGTTTCTCCCGGAATTCAAGAGACACTCTATTGGCGGCTTCACCGATTATTTCGATTAACCGTTCAATTGCCAATTGAAGTTTCCGGTCATTTAAATATTTTTCTATCCCAATGCCCTCTGTGAATTTTACAACAGAAGAGGCGGCATCGAACATATCCCAAATATATGCGGCATTCCTGCTTTCAGGCTGCATAAATCACCTCGCGGGAGTGAAGTATCTCTCTTCGCCTAAAAGGGTTCCTCAGACCTTCCTTTTCTACAATGTCCACCCGGCGTCCCAAAACCTCTTCCAGTTCATCCTTCATGTCCACGAATTCATATAATCCCCAGGGTGCGTCTTCATGGAAACTGACTAATATGTCTATATCGCTTTTAGGGCCGAATCCTTCATGTAAGACCGATCCGAAAAGAGAAAATTCCTTGATTTTCCATCGCTTACAAAAATCAATAATAAAGATTTCGGGAAGTTCCACTTTTAATTTTCGTTTCATCGCACTTTAACTCCTGCACTAAATGGACTACTATATGATACAATCTAAAAAAGAAAATGTCAACTCAGTGAATATTTTCTTCTTCGCCGGTGGGCGAACCTATCCATTCCAGGAATATAAAGTACTTGTCTCTCTCACCCCGGAGCGGGTGCTGGGCTATTTATACCCCGCTGTTAACGATAAATCAGGCGGTTGAATGATTTGGGCAAAATAATCATTACTGAGTTCCAAAAAGTCATTCAAGCTTCAATAAAGGGTTAGCGCTTTGCCTACCTTTTAAGCCTCTTGTTTTTTATATAGTACTGACATGAATTTTTGTAGTAGGAAGCCGAATACCATCATTACACATTGTTTCATTTGTATCCTCCTGTTTTGTTTATTATTCAAGATAAATCAAAAAGCCTCCGGCTTTTTCCCAGGTTTATTTTTACACCGGCATAAGACTGTTTCGTAAACATGAAACCTTCAATGTTTACTATCTCTTCGGTGCAGTTATATTATAAATACCTAAAAAAAAAATCTCTATAACAAATGATTCAAAATATGCAACAAATCGTTCAAAGTTCATGAGGGACTATAAATATTATCTCACGACTATAAATATTGTCTCAAAACTGTTTTTTTTTGTCTACAAGTTTGTAGAAATTATCTTCAAATATGATGGTTTTTTCACCAAACTTGATGCATTGCTCTTCAAACTTGCTGCCCCGCACATCGAGGCTGCTGCTTTTTTAACCGCCTGGCGGGGCCGGGAACCGATACCGGACTATCGCCCCGATAATAGCGTCGATTTTTTTTAAAATACCGGCGCCGCCCATATTCGTTACGGCAATCACGAATAAATTACCTGTCCCCAAATTCTGCCCCCCACGCGGGTGGGGTTTAGAATCAAAAACGCTCTCCCGCTTCCTCTTGCGGCGGAGCCGCTTATCGCCTCCCCGTGCGCACGGGGCCACCGTGCGTGGGGCTACTCTAAGACGTATTTTTTGATCTTGGAAATAAGATTGACCCGGGATATACCAAGTATCTTGGCAGCATTCGTCTTGTTGTTCTTAGTATGAGCCAAAACTTTTTTAATATGCTCTTTCTCGATCTCTTGCAGCGATTGGGGCAGCCCTCCTTCGATAGCGCCGGCGGAAATATGAGCCTTCTCTAAAAAATAATGGGGCAGCGATTTTTTGCGCAGTTCACTGTTCGACTCCACGATAATGGCGCTGTTGATGATGTTCATCAACTCCCTGACATTGCCGGGGAAAGTGTAATTATTTAACAACTTGAGCACCGGCGGTGCGATCTTCTCTATTTTCTTTTTGTTCTTTTTGTTAAATTTCTCTAAGAAATGATAGGCCAACAAATGCACATCCCCGGTTCTCTCTTTTAAGGGGGGCAGGTTGATGGAATTTATGTTGAGACGAAAGAATAAATCCTTGCGGAACTCGCCTTTTTTTATTTCCTCGAAAAGATTTTTGTTGGTGGCGGCAATAATGCGCACATCTACTTTGATGTTTTTGGTGGAGCCGAGACGGTAGAACTCCTCCTCCTGCAAAACCCGCAGCAGCTTGACCTGGATGGGCAGCGAAAGTTCGCCGATTTCATCTAAAAAAAGCGAGCCGCCGTTGGCTTCTTCGATAAATCCTTTTTTGTCGGCTATCGCGCCGGTAAAAGAACCTTTAGTATGACCGAAAAATTCCGAGGCAAAAAGCTCATTGGCAAAAGCGCCGGCATTAACCGCTACGAATTTTTTGTCTTTGCGGTCGCTGATGTGGTGAATCGCCCTGGCTATCAACTCTTTGCCGGTGCCGCTTTCACCCCAGATGAGGACGCTGTTGTCGGTCATGGCAAACTTCTCTACAAAATGAAAAATACGCAGCATCTTACCATCCTGGGTGATGATCTCAGCGAAAGCTTCTTTGTTTTTCAAACTGTCTAAGGAGAGGGGTTGGTCCGATTGGTCGCCGGTTTTCAATAATTGCAGCTTATCGGCGGCTGAGTCTAAGGCGGCCATGAGTTTCTGCTCGTCTATGGGTTTTAGCATATAATCCGAGGTGCCGAGTTTCATGGCATTAATGGCCAGGTCGATGTCCTCGACTCCGGTGAGCACAATAGTCATGATGCTGATGGCGTTTTCCTTGATGTATTTCAAAATATCTAAACCGGTAACCGCGGGCATGTCCATGTCCAACAATAAGACATCAAAATCCTCGCTGTCTAAAAGATCATAAGCTTTGGTGCTGTCCTGCAAAGTCTGTACCGCGAATTTTCCTGCCTGGAGCAAAAAGATTCTCATGAAATTGAGAATCGCCCGGTCGTCGTCTATTACAAGTATCCTGGTCATTTTTTACCTCATTCCTGCGCCGGTGGGTCGGTGGGGATGCGTATCGTAAAGGTGGTGCCTACTCCGGGGCTGGTCTCTATCTCTATTCTTCCTTTGTGCTCTTTTATGATGCCGTAGGAAATGGAGAGACCTAAGCCGGTGCCGCCTTTGTCTCTTTTGGTGGTGAAAAAGGGATCGAAAATACTGCGCCTGGTTTTTTCGTCCATTCCTTTGCCGTTATCGCCTACTTTTATGATTACTTCGGAGTTTTTTTCATTATAACCGGTTTCGATGAATACTTCGCCGCCGCCGTTCTCGATTGCCTGGGCGGCATTGATCAACAGGTTCATCATCACCTGCTCCATCTTCTGGGAATTACCTTTGAATTTAGGCACTTTGCCGGCTAACCTTAAGTTGAACCGGGCGTGTTTCCTGACCTCTTTTTCAGTTAGTCTTAAATTATCTTTCACTAATTGGTTGATGTCTACATCATCGGTGAGCAGGCCTTCGTCTTTCCTGGCGAAATTCTTCAGCCCGTCTACGATCTTTTTGATGCGGTCGGTGCCCGACACCATATCCTCTACCAGGATGGGAATGTTCTCTTTAAAAATATCATAATTTAAGCGGGCAATTTTTAAATCGGGTTCCTTTTTCACGGATCGGTCTAAAATCGGCAAAATATCTTTAAATGCTTCTTCTATGATTTTGATGTTGCCGCGGATGAAGGTGTTGGGGTTGTTGATCTCATGAGCTACTCCGGCAACTAATTTCCCTAAGGAGGCCAGCTTGTAAGATTGCAGTAACTGCAGCTTTATATGTTTCTCTTCGGTAATGTCGCGGCAGATTTCCAGCACCCGGTCCACTTCGCCTTTGTTGTTCAAAATCGGATAGGCCTGCAGCTTATACTGCCGCTGGCCGCTGTGTTTCTCGATGGAGGCGGGGGCGCCGATGGCAAAAGCCGTCTGCGCCGGACAACCTTCACAGGAATTGGCGGCTTTGAATATTTTCTTGTAACATTTACCGGCGCTGCCGATGGCCTTTTTATTGGACATCTCGATGCTGAAATCTTTCTCGATCACCACGATTTGGTCGGTGATGGCATTAAAAAGGGCTTCCAGGTTCTTCCTGCTTTCGCTGTACTCTTCGGTGAGTTCCAGCAGTTTTTTATTTTTCTGTTCTAAGGTTTTTTTCTGCTTTTCTAAGGCCAGTTCGGCTTCCTGCTTTTCTATGGCTTCGGCAATCATAATGGCGATTTCCCGGACTAAATTCTTTTCTTCTTCCAGGAAGTCTTCCATCTCCATGTAGCAGACCAGGACTCGACCTTTCTCTTTGCCGTTGACTATAATGCTCCTGTTTAAGTCGTTCTTCGATCTTTCTTCAAGGCATCTTTTGTCGCCGTAAAACACACCGTCCACTTCAATAAGCGCCCTGGTGCATTCGGGAAATTGGAAAGCTTCCGCTAAATGTTCGACGGATTTTCCCAGCGCGTCCTCTAAACACTTCGCGGATTCGATTTCACTGCTGATGGTGTAAAGGCATTTCAGCTCTTTTACCCGCTCCCGGAGATCGTGGGCGATGCGGTTGGCTTGCAGTATCTGTTTCCGCGTGGAAAGGATGATGATTTCACTGCGGTCATAGTTGCCGGGAAAGAGAAAAAGGTCTTTACCCAATCGCTTAAATTCCAAAATAGAGGTGCGTTTGTTTTGCCGGACTTCTTCTATTTTCTCTTTTAAAAGGGTCTGTTCTTCTTGGTGTTCAAAGTTATCGAATACCGTTTTTTTGAGGTCCTGTGGGGTTTTAAAGAGGTCTTTTTTGATATCGTCGCCGGCAAATACCACTGTGTTTTCCCGGTCGATGATCAGGATGTTGTTGATAACGCCTAATGCCAGGTTAAAATCTTTAATTTTTACTTTCTTTTCGTTCATATACTATTACCGGTTGTAGATGTGTTGGATTTAGTTGTCGCTAAAAAAAGTTTATCTACAACCTATTATACCATAAATGCGGTAACTCCGCTAATTTTTTTTTGCCTTCGGCGACCAAGAACCTTTTTGAAAAAAGGTTCCTGGACCTCCAAAAACTTTTATTTAGCAAACGCTTGCGCCCATTGCCGACGCCGGGGAATTTGCCCGAACGTTGAGCTTAACAAAAGTTTTTGTCCAACTTTTTTCAAAAAGTTGGCCGCCGGAGGCATTCTTCCGCAACGCGGGGTCGAATGCTGCTAATTATACGTATATCCGGTGATCTTCTCTTTGATGTGAGTCCTGAAATAATCTTCCGAATAGAGCAGCGCATGCTTCTCCGGGTGCCGCGTGGAGACGTCGATTTCATAGGTCACGAATTCAGCTTTAACTGCGCCGGCAGCGGGGAAGCCTTTTTTAATTAGTTCCCGGCCGCGGATTTCAGCGTCGCGGCTATCTTTATACAGGCGGTTCACTTCTTTTATCTCTTTTTGTACCTCTTCATTGTTCGCATAAGCAAAACCGGGGTGGAATTTTTCCGCCAGTTTGACGATAATTTCACGGTTTTGTAAGCCGGTTTTGGAATTTATTACGGCGGCTGCTTCCTGTACCCTGCCTTCACAGTTGGTGTAGGTGCCGGGCTGCTCGATGGGGGAAACGCCGGGCAGTACGACGTGAGCTTCCGCGACGGTGGAGGTGGGGAATAAATCCTGTACTAACAGGAATTCAAGTCCTTTAAAATATTTCAGGTTGTCGCTGATAGTCAGCGGGTCCTCTCCGAATATCAATAGGGCTTTGATATTGCCGTGAACCAGTTCTTCTTCTAAGTCTACGGGTTTGAGCAGCCCGCTCAGGTCCGTCTTCCAGGACTTGCCGATGCGCTGGATATCTTCTTTTTCATGATCTTTCACGTAACCGGGGAGATAATGGGGAGTTATACCCATGTCGAAAGCGCCGGTAGAATTCGAAAAATCTCTCATCAGTATCAGGCCGTTTTTCTCTTTATGCAGCCGGTTGGTCATTAATAGGAAATTAGCCGCTGCCTGCAAATCATGAAAAGCTTTCTCTTTGGGGGAGTCGATGTTATAGATAAATACGATATTTGTTTTCGCTGTTCCCATCAGGCGGAGCAATTCGTCATATTTCTCTTCGTCGATGCCGGTTTGTGCGGTGACTTTTCCTTTATCGAAGGGAGCCACCATCTTCTTTAGGGCGTCGAAACCGGTGGTGTTTCCTTCTATATATTCTTCGTCGATTAATCTTTTGTCGATAAATGCTTTTTGCAGGCCGTTCAGCAATAGGGTGTTGGTGCCTTTGCGGGTGTCTAACCAGAGGTCGGCGAATTTGGTCAGATTGATCTGGGCGGAATTAATCAAAATAAGTTTAGCGCCGTTTTTGCGGGCTTTTTTGATTCTCAATTCCATGATCAGGTTCTCTTCGGAGAGGTTGGCGTTCATTACTACGATCACGTCGGCATTGTCGATGTCCTGCATGGAGGCGGTGGATACGGGCAGCCCCATGGTGGCGGCGGGGATATCCGACTCGACGCCGCTGAGTAGGCTGGAAAAAGTAGAGACGTTGTTGGTTTTTAATCCGGCCCGGGCAAATTTTTGCAGCAGGTATAATTCTTCGTTGGACATTTTCGGGGAGGCCATCAGCGCCACGGATTCGGGACCGTGCTTCGCGATAATCGCTTTGAGCCTTTCCGCTGTGTAAGCGGCAGCTTCGTCCCAGTCCACCCGGCGGGTTTTGCCGTCCTCTTTTATGCTGGGTTGAGTTAAGCGGCCCGGTTCCCTGAGATAGCGGTGGCCGAACCTGCCTTTCACACAAAGATAACCGTTGTTTTCCCCGGTAAACGTTTCTTCGCTGCTGTTGGAGATGTAATGAATATCGTCGCTGATCACTTTGTAATTGATTTTGCAGCCTAAGGAACAAAAATTACAGATAGATTCACGGTTCTCTTTGGGCAGCGTACCCAACACTTTGAAGGGGAACTTTTCGCTGATGGCGCCGGTGGGACAGGCGTCGATACAGTTGCCGCAGGCGATACAATTGGTGTGCAGGAGTTCTTTTTCCATGGCCGGTTTGACTACTGCTTTAAATCCGCGGTGTACGAAACCTAAAGCGGATACTTTCAGCACTTGCTCACAGGTGCGGACGCATTTGCCGCAGTTGATGCACTTGTTGGGGTCTAAGACGATAAAAGGATGACGGCTGTCTACTTTGTATTTCCTGGTTTCGCCGCTGTAGTCGGCAATGTCGATTTCGAAATCATCGGCGTATTTCCTGAGACTGCAGTCATAATATTCGGAACAGCCGCATTCCAGGCAGCGGTGCGTTTCTTCAAGCGCTTGCTGCTCCGGCAGGCCGTGTTCCACTTCCTTGAAATTATTTCGCTGGTCTACGGGAAGTTCGGGCAATTTGGCGCGGGCGATTTTCTTAAAATGGTCGAATTCGTGTTCGGCCATTTCGCCCAATTTATGTTTGAAACTGTAAAATTTCTGTTTCGCTTTGCGGGCGGCGCCGGTTTTTAAGTACTCGACGATAGATAAAGCGGCATTATGGCCCTGGCCGATGGCGCTGATCGCGGTAAAAGGCCCGCTCACTACGTCGCCTCCGGCAAAGACGCCGGGGATGGAACTTTCCATGGTGCCTTTGTCTACCAGCACGGTGCCCCAACGTTCTAATTTGCAGTCTTTGTCCTTTGCCACGAAAGAGGTGTCTACCTGCTGGCCGATGGCGCCGATTAAATAATCGCAGTCGATGATAACTTCCGATCCGGGGACAGGTACCGGTCTGGGTCTTTCACCGGGTTCGGCTTCTTTGAGTTCCATCTTGAGACATTCTACGCCTTCCAGTTTATCGCCGTTCCTGACGATGGATTTGGGGTTGGTCAAAAAAAGTATCTCGACGCCTTCCACCTGGGCGGCTTCGACTTCGTCGTGGTGGGCGGGCATCTCTTTTATAGAGCGGCGGTAGACGATTTTTACTTTGTCTGCGCCGCACCTGAGCGCGGTGCGGGCTGCGTCTATGGCTGTATTACCGCCGCCGACTACGATCACCGTGCCTTTGAGCCGGGGGGCGCCGTCCAGCGTTAGTCTTCTTAAGAAATCGATGCCTCTTTCCACGCCGGATACTTCATCTTCGCCTGCCAGTCTCATGCTGCTGGCTTTGTGAGCGCCGACGGCTAAGAAAATCGCATCATAACCCTCTTTTTGCAGCGATTTTATGTCGAAATCCCGACCCATGGCGACGCCGGTTTCGACTGTCACGCCAAGATCGGTAATCCATTTGATTTCGGCGTCCAAAATCTCTTTGGGCAGGCGGTATTCGGGGATGCCGTAACGCAGCATGCCGCCCAATTTGGGCAATTTCTCCAATATGGTCACTGCGCAGCCGTCTAAAGTCAGGTAGTAGGCGCAGGTGAGCCCGGCGGGACCGCCGCCTACAACGGCTACTTTTTTGTTGATTTTCTTTTTTAAGGTGGGCTGCCACATACCTTTTGCGTGATCGTCGTCCGCGGCAAAACGCTTTAAAAAATTGATGGCCACGGGGTCGTCTACTAATTTACGGCGGCAGGCTACTTCACAGTCGCGGACGCATACGCGGCCTATGGAAAGGGGTAGGGGATTCTGCTCTTTTACCAACTGCAGCGCTTCGTCATATTTGCCCATGGAGATCAGGGCAATATAACCCTGGGCGTCTACTTTGCCGGGGCAGTTGTCGATGCAGGGGCCGATACAATCGGCATAGTGATTGGAAAGAAGCAGTTCTAAGGCGGTTTTCCGGGAACTCCTGATTTTCTCGTTATCGGTGTGAATCACCATGCCTTCGTTGATGGGGCTGGAACAGGAGGGGAGCAGCTTGTTCACGCCTTCTACTTCCACTACGCAGAGAAAACAGGAACCGTATGGTTCGATCCGTTTGTCATAACATAGGGTGGGGATTTTATCTATCTTAAACTCGTTAATCACTTCCAGGATGGTTTTTCCGGGGGTGGCGGGATACTCTTTTCCATTTATCGTAACTTTGCCATTACATGGCGGTAACGATTGGGATTTTTGCTCTTTTTTTTTATCTTCAATTTTCACTTTCTTATTTTCAACTTTTATTTTTTTATTTTCCATTTTCTTATCCTCGGGCTGCGCTTAGATTTTTTCCACGGCGTCAAACCTGCAGGCATCGAAGCAGAGACCGCATTTGATACAGGCTTCCTCGTCGATCACATGGAGCGTTTTTTTCTCGCCGCTGATGGCATCGACCGGGCACTTGCGGGCGCATAGGGTGCAGCCGGTGCATTTTTCGGCCACTACGCGGTAGGTGAGCAGCGCGGCACAACTGTGAGCCGGGCAGCGTTTCTCCTTGATATGTGCTTCATACTCTTCCCTGAAATACTTAATAGTAGTCAGCACGGGGTTGGGCGCGGTCTGGCCTAAACCGCATAGGCTGCTTTCCTTGATTTTTTGACCTAAGTCTTGCAGCAGCTCGATGTCGCCCTCTTTGCCTTCGCCAAGGGTGATGCGTTCCAAAATTTCCAGCATCCGTTTGCTGCCGATGCGGCAAAAAGTACACTTGCCGCAGGATTCGTTCTGGGTGAAATCTAAGAAAAAACGGGCCAGGTCAACCATACAGGTGCTGTCGTCTAAAACGATCAGGCCGCCGGAACCCATGATAGCGCCGGTGCGGGTGATTTCATCATAGTCTATTTTCAGGTCACCCATGTGGGCGGGAATGCAGCCGCCGGAGGGTCCGCCCATCTGTACGGCTTTGAACCGGCGGTCGTCTTTGATGCCGCCGCCGATGCGAAAAACGATGTCGTTGATGGAGATGCCCATGGGCACTTCGGCCAGCCCGCTGCGGGCAATCTTACCGGCCAGGGCAAATACTTTGGTGCCTTTGCTTTTTTCGGTGCCGTAGGCGGCATAAGCTTCGGCTCCGTTTAACACGATCCAGGGGATATTGGCAAAGGTTTCCACGTTGTTGATGTTGGTGGGCTTGCCCCACAAACCTTTGTTGGCCGGGAATGGGGGCCGGATACGCGGTACGCCCCTTTTCCCTTCGATCGAGGCGATCAAGGCTGTTTCCTCACCACAGACAAATGCGCCGGCGCCTTCCTTGATCTTTATTTTAAAATTAATAGCAGAAGCGAATATATTTTTTCCTAAAAAACCTTTGTCTTCACATTGTTTAATGGCTGTTTCGAGTCTTTTTACCGCTAAGGGATACTCGGCGCGCACATAGATGTAAGCTTCGCCGGCGCCGATGGCATAGGCGCCGATCATCATGCCTTCCAGGACGGCATGGGGGTCGCCTTCCAGGATGCTCCTGTCCATAAATGCGCCGGGGTCGCCTTCATCGGCGTTGCAGATGATGTACTTCTTGTCGCCTTTGGCTTGACGGGCGAATTTCCACTTCAGGCCGGTGGGAAAACCACCGCCGCCCCTGCCCCGTAAACCGGATTTGATAAATAATTCGATGATTTCTTCGGGGGTGCGGCTGCTTATGGTTTGCCGGATGGCTTTGTAACCGTCATGGGCTATGTACTCGTCGATGGAGGCGGGGTCGATAATGCCGCAGTTGCGCAGCACGATGCGCTGCTGACCGGACATGAAATCATTGGCGGGAGAGGAATCAGCTTCCACGGCGGGGGCTGCGAGCCACTCTTCCACCGGTTTGCCGGCGGCAAGATGCTCATCAACTACGCGAACAACCTTATCGGCCGTCATTTTCGAATAAAGAAAACTATGACCGGCATCGAGCACTTCTACCAGCACTTCTTCGTAACACATGCCCATGCAGCCGGTTTCTTTGAGTTTTACATCCAGTTTTTTCGTTTTGATCTCTTTTTCCAGTTCTTTGTATACTGCTTCACCACCGGCGGAAATACCACAGGTGCCTAAGCCGACTCTTATCTCTTTCATGCTTTTTACTCCCTAATTCCTGGCCGTCGCTATGTATTTTTTGACGATCTCTTTGGTTTTCTTCGGGGTTAGATTGCCGTAGGTCTCTTCGTTGATCATGAAAACCGGCGCTAAAGAACAGCAGCCTAAACAAGCAACAGACTGCAATGTGAAAAGGCCGTCTTCCGACGTTTCACCTACAGAAATATCGAGCTCGTTCTGCAGCACTTGCCGGACTTTCTTAGCTCCGTTCACATGACAGGCGGTGCCTTCGCATATCCTGACCACATGCTTGCCTAAAGGTTTCAAACGAAATTGAGAATAAAAAGTGATTACGCCATATATCTCGGCGGAGGGAATTCCTACCACTTCACTGATATAGTGAATGGCTTTCTCCGGGATGTATCCGTAGGAATCCTGGGCCGATTGCAGGAGGGGGATCAGCGCCCCCTCCTGGGCTCTCTTGTTGATCAAGTCGATCTTAAAACCCTTGATCTCTTTCTGATATGTTGCAACATTATTTTCAGCCATTAAAAAAACTCCTCAAAACTACCTGTTTTTCAAGCGCGCGCTCTTAAAAAAACATTACCTGTTTTTTTGAGATGTAAAGACCTTACATCTCATACAGGTTGACAATGGGGTACTCTTTTACTTTTAATACACCGTCTAAGTCGATGACTTTCTCTTCTACGAACTTGTCGATTTCATCGAAATAACTGCCGGTTACCAGCAGTACCAGGTTGTATTTGCCCACTGTGTAATCGCAGTATACTACATTCTCCTTGAGACGGAGACATAAGTAAATGCTGTCCAATTTCTCTTTTTCCACTTCCATTAACAGGTAGGAAGACACCCTTTTGCTCATATCCCTGCTCTTGCCGTGCTCCAACGAATCGTTGGCGGATACGTCTTCGGCAGCCTGGATGATCTCACTGGTGGCTTCATCCAAAACCGGGCTCTCAACTTCTAAATACTCTACCTCTTTGATGCCTTCGATACTCCTGATCTTGTTTTCCAGGATCTGACGGCTCTCTTCCCTGTTTTCCGCTTGAACCAATAGGAAAATATCGTAATCGCCTTTAGTGGCGTCACAAAAGAGCACGTTCTCCATATAGTGCAACTGCCGGTGAGTTTCAAAAAAATCAGCGTCGTCTTCTAATTTGATGAGCATATAAGTGGAACGGCTTTTGGCCTGCTCTTTCTCCTCATAGGCGGCAATAATTTCGGTGATGTCCTGCTGCTGCCGCATGATCCGGTCGAATTGATCGGAAAGCTCATCAGCGGAAAAAGGTTTTTCTAAGAAAGCGCTGACTTTTAAGTTCTTGATCTCTTCGGGATTATACAGGTCGGCGTGGCCGGTGATCAGGATAACAGGCAAACCGGGGTATTTAAACTTAATAATCTTGGCCAATTTGATGCCGTCGATGTCAGGCAGCCTGATGTCTAACACTGCTGCGCCCAGACCGATATCGTTTTTCATATAAAGGTCTAATTTTTTCAGGGCATTCACGCCGTTTTCACAAGGTTCGGTATCATAACCGCGCTGGCTCAAACCTAAAGCAAGAGTTCTTCTTAAGGATGATTCGTCGTCTACTAATAAAATTCTTTTTTTCATTTTGTAACCTCCAAATTTTTTTCTCATATACAGTGTTAGCAAGTTTGATGCCAAAACAACGAAAACCTTTACCCATAAGGTTATACGTATACTTTGCAAAAAGCCGGGGGCAGCCGGATATGTTCAAATTCTTTACGAAACATACCAATAAGCTTGATAATAAAGGGTTTTCGCAGGTGTTAAAAAATTTAACACTTTACAACAAGTGGAAAGTGTTTGGCAGCGGCGCTCTGCGCTGTTAAAAAATTTAGCGTTAAATTTTTTAACAGTTAATCCGGGCTGAGACCGCCGTTTTGATGGTTTCCGGGCCCCTCATAGGGCGCCCGCGCCGCGGGCTTGCCTCCGGCGGCCCTGCCGGGGGCCAAACTTTTGTAAAAGTTTGATCAAAACCTTTAATTATTTAAAATCAAAAGAGGCCCCTGCCGCGAAGCGGCTAATCGCCTCCCCACGCGAGTGGGGTCAGAAATCCTTCTCTT
>JAGLSW010000091.1 GCA_023135565.1 Candidatus Aminicenantota bacterium
TTTTCTCCTTAAAGCAACAGTATTGGGTGGCCCTGCCGGGTGACGTCCCCATTGGTTTCATTGTCGGGGGCCAGCGGCACACCGCACTTTTAAAAAAGTTTGATCAAACCTTTTTATGAGAAAAGCGAGAATCAAAAGCGCTCCCTGCGGCGAAGCCGCTAATAGGCTGGGGACGCCGTCCCCCCCTGCGAAGCAGCTTATTGGCTCCCCGCGCCGCGGGGGGAGTGCAGTTTGTAATGCACCAACCACTCGTAACCTAACCACCCCGGTTTGGTAGTTATAGTAACCTCCGTTTTACCGGGCACAACCTTTCTATAATCCCGGTACGGAATACGAAAAGACTCGATATCGACACCCTCTCGCCATGAGTTTACCCGGAAATAATAGATTTTGCTGCCCCTTCTAGCTATAGAATAGTCTTTGCTTACCACTACGGTATGATGGTCTACCAGCGCGGCTTTATCCAACTTTCCATTCAACAACATTGAAAATCCCCCCCCTGCGGAGATAAAAGCAACCAGGGAAATAAAAACAACGATTAGAAATTCCCGGTGCGAAGACGACCGCCCTTTCAGCAATCGCATCGGCAGCCAGAGATAAATAATCATTATGGGGATACTGAATTTCAACGTGCTTAAAGCAAACTTGAATCCGTCTAAAGGTTTATAATCAGTCAGACCGGTAAAAATAGCGATTACACCTATAATTTGCAGGAAAACCGGTACAGCAAAAGCTATTATCCGCTTTGCTTTCCAGCCGGTTTTATCGAAAGAACGAGGTGCCGGGGCAGCCGGCATATTTTTTGCCAGTTGGCCAAGCAGGGCTGCTATTTCCCTGATAAGATTCATATCGAAGTTCTTGCCCGGGCTAAAAGGCGAGATTTTAGCCCTCATTACTTTTCCGTCATGACTGATTTCTTTGAAGCCTTTGTCATAGATTTCGTTCATTAGGCTGCGTTTCTGCGCACTACTGAAAAAAAGTCCGGTAAAATTTACCGTGTTGGTGGTGATAAAGAATTTTTTGTCGAACGCCTCGTCGCCAGTACTAATCTCACAGCAGAGACCGAGTTTTTTAAAAAAACGATCGAGCCAGATCTCTTTAGTGATCTTAAAAGACCCGGGAGAAGAGCAATCCACCACCACTTCCAGGGACGAAGGCCTATTTCTACCGCGCCGGTAGTATCCGCCTCTATAATTTATTCCCTGGTGCTGTCCACGCCAACCACCTTCGGTTAGCTCCTCAGTTTGGCCGCCCCCCGGGATACCCGGAGCAGAAGCAGTTTTTTTTCTATTTAACAGCTTTATGACGTAAGCGACAAGTGCTATAACACCAGTCATAATAATTAAAACAAGTAAAAAATAAGCAATTTTCATTAACTTATACCTCCTCTTCATATTATATAAAAAATCCTTTCCTATTTCAAGGGGGACGGCACCCGAACATGCCTGCTATTTTTTCTTTTTGCTTTTAATAAACGCCATGATGCGCTCTATAGAACTGAAATTGCCGATGTCTAAGTCATCGACACCGACCTCTATCCCCAACTCATTCTCGATGTAATTAACCAACTTCATGGCAAATAATGAATTGACAAAACCCATTTCAAAAAAATTATCGCTGTCTGCAAACTCCTCTTCATCTTCAAATGCCACCAGGTTACTTTCAATAAATTGCCTGATTTTGTCTTTTAATTCCGTTTTATCCTTTTTCTCTTTACTTTTATTTTTTCCGTTTTTCGCGGATTTGACCTTTTTTATATAACGTTTATACTTGCCCGGCGTGGTGCCGATGCGAGCCTTGAAAAGACGGGAAAAATACTGGGGGTTGGAATATCCCAATGCCTGCGCTACATCCTCTGTACTCAAATCTTCATCAGCCGACATTAAAGCTGTAGCCCGATGCATTTTAACCTTAATAATATAATCGGGCAGGGCAATATTCTTGTCATCCCTGAACTTCCTCGATAAATAGATGCGGTTTACTTTGAATTTGTCCGCAACGGCATTCACGTTGATATCCGCAAATTCCTGTAAATCTAAGGTCAATATATACTCTACTACATCGTCCGATAAAGTACTCTTATCCATTTTTACAGGCTGCCGCCATTACCTGATAACCCTTTCTTTTCCTGTTTTCCCGGAGCACCCGGTAAGATTCCGAACAAAAACAAAACCCGCGGCGCGGGAGCCCTCTGAGCCGCTTTGCGGCAAAAACAGCAAAGGCCGGGAGATCCAAAACCCGGCAGTTTGCTAAAAAAACAAGCTTTCTCTTCATATCTAAATGTCCCGGTTTTCCCGGGCTATTTTTTTTCTTGTATTACGTTGTGAATTCGTGCAACCAGTACGTTTAGATCATCCATGGGCTTTAAAAAAACATCATCCTGGCTTATACCGATTCCTTTCAGTTCCTCGGAAAGACGGTAATCTACCGAACCGGTATGAACCAGGAATCGCAAATCCGGTACTTTTTCATAAACCTGGAGGACCAGGGCTTCACCGCTCATCCCGGGCAGACGAAGATCAACGATGGCCACATCGAAAAATTCCCTGGTTATAATATCCAGCGCCTCTTCACCGCTGCACGCCGAGGAAACATCAAAATCGGAATCTTCCAGGAAACCCACTAAACTCTGGCAAACTGAGATTTCATCATCTATTACTAAAACCCGGATCATTATATACTCCTTTCGAGGGGCAGACGAATAATAAAATTGGTCCCTTTGCCGGGTGCGGAGTCCACAATCATAGTGCCGTTATGGTTCTCTGTGATAATAAAATAGGAAACCGAGAGGCCGAGACCGGTTCCCACCCCTACCCCTTTGGTGGTAAAAAAAGGTTCGAAGATACGTTTGCGCGTACCTTCATCCACGCCGGGACCATTATCTTCGATTTCCATGCGCACCACATCATCATCATGCATTATACGCAGCACAAAACGGGGCGGTTCTTTTTTCTCTTTTCTCTCAGCCATGGCCTGGGCGCCATTCTTCAAAAGATTGAGAAACACCTGCTGGATTTTTCCGGCATCACAATATACTTTCGGTACCCCGGCACCAAACTCCCGGTGGATTTCGATCTGGCGAAAGTCATATTTCTTTTTCAAGTCATAGTCGTTTGAAGCCAATTCAATGGTTTTGTCAAGCAGCGCAGCCATGTCCTCGGGAATGAAATTGGAATCGCTTTTTCGACTGAAATTGAGCATGTTGTCCACAATTTTAGAGGCGCGCCGGCCCGATTCCATGACCGCCTCGATCATGGTAAATATTCCCCGCTGCTTGACATAGTTTTCTATGATCTCTATAGTTGTGCCGCTCTCTTCGGCAACCTGGCTATTTTTCTCCATGCCACCCCTGATGCGGTTCCGTATCACCTGCACATTCTGCAAGATGCCTGCCAGGGGGTTGTTTATCTCGTGGGCCATGCCGGCAGCCAATCCACCTACAGAAAGCATCTTCTCGGATTGGATCACCATTTCCTCTATTAGCACCCGCTCAGTGATGTCATCCATCCGGATCACCGCTCCTTCGATGCCGTCGGAAATCAACGGGTATACGGTTACATCGGAATAGCGGATTTCACCGTCCACTTCGCTGGGAATTTTTTCTTCTTTTAGTGGTTCACGGTCACGAACGGCCTGCCCCACTTTGTCCATTTCCCCGGCCAATTGGGGAAACACATCGGCCAGTCTGTTGCCGCGGGCGTCATCGGCATTTACCCCGGTTATTTTCTCTGCTTCCCGGTTCCAATGGGTTACCCGGCCATCTATATCTACTCCTACCAAAACAGAGGGCATGGAGTTGATAATGTTGCTGAGTAGATTACGCAGCCGGCGCAGTTCCTCTTCATCCTGCTTCCTATCCGTGATATTACGTATCGATGCATGTATTACTTCTTCATCCTGTAAGCGCATCCTATTTAATAAAACTTCGGCATGGAATTCTTCACCGTCTATGCGTTTATACTTCCATTCAAAGAAATGAGAACCTTTTTTTAAGGTTAATGTAATCACCTCTTTGACTTTCTCTTTAGACAGGATGCCGCCGGGTTGGTACTTCGGGGATAAATTTCTATGCAGGTTGGAGACAAACTCTTTCTCGTCTTTAAAACCGAAAAGTTCGATAGTAGACGGATTGCCGCTAATAATTCTCCCTTCGGGATTTAAAATCATTATAGCGTCTCTCGAAGTATCATAAAGAGACCTGTACTTCTCTTCACTCTCCCGCAGGGCAATATCCCTTCTTTCTACCTGGGACAGCATATTGTTAAAAGCATCGGTGAGCAGCCCCATTTCATCTACACTGTGCTTAACAGCCCTGACGGAATAATCTTCGTTTGTCGAGATTTTTTTGGCAGTTTTTGCCAGGTGGAGGATGGGCCTGGAAATAACCTGCTGCAGTTTCGCGGATAAAATATATGCGGGAATCGAGGCCAGCAGTATCAGCAGCGCTAAGGGTATGGCAATTCGCCTGATCAAACCGTATAATTCACTCAGGTCGGACTGCAAGTAAAGAGTGCCGACAATTTCATCTGTAATAATAACCTGCTTGTACATCACCAACCATGCGCCTTCGAAACGGTATCCATCCTGCTGTTTGGGGCTGGCAGGCAGCGGTTTACCGGAAAATCCTTTGCGCTTATATTCCGCAAAGAGAGAGCCGTCGGGCCGATGGATACCGGCAAAGGCTACGGATGATTTCTTTCGCAGCGATTCCAGCACATCATTGGCATCCTTGGGCATGTCGAAAGACAGGGCTACGGTGCAGTTTTCTACTAACATTTCGGTTTGAGCGGAAAGATCGGCTACCATCTGCTGCCGGAAAGCAAACCATTGATAAGCAATAAAAGCGCCGCCTGCCAGCATCATAGTCGTGGAACTCACCAGCATGATAATCAATACCAATTTCTTTTTGATGGACAATCTACCGAATAGCCTGACCGGGGGAACCGCCATTAGGGCCCGCGTATCCCATAGTGCGCCGTTCGGTAGATTATTTGTCATATTTTTCTCCACTTAAGTTAATGGCTAATTTAAGCAGTTGGGAATGAAACCGGATACCGAGCCGGTCAGCAGCGCCTTTGTTTATTTCAAATTTTAATTTTTCTTTAATGATAACCAGGTTGATTATCCCACCCAGGCTGCAAAACCCTTTTACGTCACCAAAGGTCGCCACCGGGTGGTCTTTCAAACTATCGATGATTTTCTTCATATCATTCCGGGCAATAGAAGAACTGATGAATAAAAAGTGACATCCCTGTAAAACGGTGATTGGCGCATTCTGTTTGAACCGTTCGATAACGAACTTCCATTTATCTATCAATTTATTCTTATCTGCTATCATTTTTGTAAATTTACTGCCAAAGAAATCTTTGCCGATTATCCCGATTACGATCGGCGTTTTAGGATTGGAAAAGATTTTCTTAGGCCAGGTAATAAAAGGGAAAAATTTAACCATGAAAGCGCCTTTTAATTCGTACTCTCCAGCTTCCTCCCGTTTTTCCGCAAATCCGTAAAAAGAACAGGATAATACTGCCGGTATAAGAGCCCAACCCAGGATTTTTTTCAGGAATATACGCATTCTTTTTTCCTTCAAAATAGGCGCCCGGTTTTCACCTTTAGAATATTCCCCTCCTGCTTACACAAAGTAAGTTCCCACGCTGTAGTTAATCTAATCCTTTTCATATTCCTATTTTAGCTGAAATTCTCCACAATTTCAATACATAAGAAAATTTTTTTATCCCGGACAAAAAACATGAACTAAAAAAACTCTATTTATTTCTTATCGAGCACTTCCCTGATTACCCTGGATAAATCTTTGCGTACGATGGGTTTCATAACAAAAGCGTTTATTCCTAAGGAACGAAAATTTTCTTCATTTACACTTTCGCTGAAACCGGTGCACAATATGATAGGCATATCGGCTCTTATGCCGCGTATTTCCCTGGATAACCGTAAACCGGTCATATTGGGCATGGTCTGGTCGGTTATAATCAGGTCGAACTTTCCGGGACCGGAACGGAAAGCTTCCAGGGCTTCGACGCTGCTGGTTCTACTGACGACTTTATAGCCTAAAGTCTCGAGCATCTGTTTCCCCATTTCAGCCAGGTTCTTCTCATCATCCACGAATAAAACCCGCTCTTTTCCACCCTGGATCGGCACTATTTCTTCAATGCCGATGGTTTTTTCAATATGCGTAATAGGGAGAAAAATATGAAATGTTGTCCCTTTACCGGGTTCAGAGTAAACGGTAAGCTCCCCGCCATGGTTCTTAACGATTCCATGAACCACTGCCAGTCCCATACCGGTTCCTTCACCTTTCTCTTTGGTGGTAAAATAAGGTTCGAATATACGGCTTATTGTTTCGGGAGTCATACCATGCCCTGTATCGCTAATGGTCAATTGTTGATACCTGCCGGGGGTCAATTCCTTACTCTTGATGGAATCGGGGTCCAGTTTTATCTCTTTTAAAGCGATTTCGAGCAATCCCCCTTTTTCTCTCATGGCATGAGCCGCATTGGTGCAGATGTTCATTATCACCTGGTGAATCTGGGTGGGATTAGCCATTACCGGGTTTAGCCTCTGCCCCACATCGGGGCGGATTTCGATGGTGGTGGGCAGGGTAGAACGCAGCAAATTGTAAGATTCATTAGCTATCTCACTCAATAATACGGGCCTCTGTTCTTTCTCCCCTTTACGGCTAAAAGCAAGTATTTGTTTAACCATCTCTTTGGCCCGGTCCGCCGCCGCCAATACCTGGCTAAGTTTGTGCCTGATGTCGATGTTTTCGGGTACATCGCTAATCGCCAGTTCAGTATAGCCGATGATTGCGCTTAAGATGTTATTGAAATCATGGGCAATCCCTCCGGCAAGCGTTCCGATGGCCTCCATCTTCTGCACCTGGTGCAGTTGGTCTTCCAACCGCTGCCTTTCTAAATCAGCCAGCTTTCGTTCGGTGATGTCCAATAATATCCCCTGGATGGCCGGTTGGCCGCCATAGATGATACGGTTGCCCAACACTTCCACATCGAAGGTCTGCTTATCTTTTCCGACCCCCCTGAATTCGTAGTTGGCTGTTTCTCTTATCCCTGACTCCCTGAGTCTCACCTCTTTCTCCATCACCTTCCAACTGCTCTTTGTCACTAATTCACGCATCGGTTTCCCGATAAGCTCATCGCTGTTTTCATAACCGAAAATCTCGGCAAACCTCTGGTTGCAAAATTTTATAATATGCTTTTGTGCAATGTAGATCCCGACCAGGGGGTTATCTATCAATCGTTTATATTTATCATCGCTTGCCTTCCTGGCTTTCCTGGACTGCTTGCGCTTAGATATGTCGAAGAATATACTGATGCCGTGCGTGATCTCCCCATCTTTTCCATACACGGGAACACCGGTAATTTCAAGGGGAACAACCTTATCTCCGAAATGGACCTCTATATCGTCGATAGTGGAACGGTCGCCTTTCAACGCCCGGAAAATAGGCATTTTCTGCATGGGGTACTCTAAGTGGGTGCCGCTGAAAAAGGACCGGTGCGATTCCTTCAATTTTTCATAGGAAGTGTATGAGAAATATTCTTCACCGAGAATCTCCCTGGCTGCCTGGTTGGAAAAATTGGGTTTCCCTTCCTTATCCACGATAAATACTCCATAGGGCATGGCATCTAAAAACTGTTTCAATTTTCTTTCGTTTTCTTGCAGCGAATCTTTTTTTTCTTTATATTTCGTTTCAACTGTTTCGAGTTTCGACACTTGCTGCTGCAGCTCTTTCAACCGGCTGAGTAGTTCTTCCCTGCTGCTCTCTTTATTTCGCGTCATAATATATTTCTCCTCAGCATGTCTCACTCAGGGTCCAATAGAGATCGATGGTATTCACGGCGTTAACGAAATTACCGAAATCTAAGGGTTTGATCACATACCCGGCTACACCGAGTTTAAAACTATCTACCCGGAAATTTTCTTCCTGGCTGGTGGTGAGCACTACTACAGGTATAGTTTTAAAATCCCCTTCAGCTTTCACAATCTTAAGAAATTCGATACCGTTCATCACCGGCATATTCAGGTCGAGTATAATCACACCGGGCCGCGGGTATTTTTCCGCGTCCCGGTATTCTCCTTCATGAAGGAGGAAACGTAACGCCTCTTCCCCATTTCCGGTAATAAATAGCGGGTTCGCAATCTTATTCTTCTTAAAAGCGCGGACAATATTTTCCACGTCTACTTCATCATCTTCTACAAGTAGAATAGGCATACCCATTCTCATGATTTTTTACCTCCGTCTTGTTTAACAGGTTTTGCAGTATCTCCTATTATACTATATAATTCGCTAATTTTAAAAGGTTTTGTCAAAATTCCATCTAAGCCGCCTTCTTCCAGTTCTTTTAGGGTTTGCGGAAAATCGACGCCCGTGCAGGCGATGATTTTCAAATCGCTGCGCCGTTTCCTTAAAGCAAAATAGCGATCGAGAGGGTCCTCACCGGGAATATGGATATCCATTAAGATCAGTTGTATCTCTTTTTCATAATTATCGAGGATTCCCTCTGCTTCCTGCCTGTTGGCTGCCAGGAGCACGTTGTGCCCTTCGAGTTCCAACATTGCCCTGGCTACATTAATAAATTCTACGTTGTCGTCTACGATAAGCACCGTTAAATTAGGTGCACTTTCTACCATCTCAGGCTGTCCGGGTATGGTGAAAAAGAAAGCGCTTCCTTCACCTACGATAGATTCTACCCACACTTTGCCTCCGGTCCTTTCAGCGATCTTCTTAACCAGGGCCAGGCCGATGCCGGTGGATTCTTCCTCGGACTGCGGTTTAAGTCCCTGGAACATCTTAAAGATTCTTTCAAAATGCCTGGCCTCGATGCCGACACCGTTATCCCGCACACAAAATTCCCAGGTTTCCCCATCATCTTGCTGCCGGCAGGATATGGTTACTTCACCTTCCGGTTTGCCTAAGTGTTTGACTGCATTGCCGACAAGATTGCGGAATACGCGGTTAAAAAGAATCTTGTCGTAAACCACTGTGGGCAGTTTGTCTTCGATTCTAACGCTGATGTTCCCCGATATCGCTAACCCCTCGATAATCTCGCGCATAACGGCCTCACTGTCAAATATTTGCGGCTCTGTTTTGATCCTGCCTACACGGGAGTACTGCAAAATCCCGTCGATAAAGTTTTGCATCCTTTTGGTCCTGGAAAGCAGTTTATCTAAATATTCACGCCCCTCCTGCCCCAATCGCTCACCATAGTCTTCCACGATCCAATTGGCCAGGGAGTTAATACCCCGCAGCGGAGCCTTCAGGTCGTGGGATACTACATAAGCGAAGTCTTTTAAATCCCTGTTGGCCCGTTCGAGATCATCTACCAACACCTTGAGTTGGTCTTCTGCCTGCTTACGCTGCTGCATCTCGAACTGCATTTTTTCTTCCGCCTGCTTGCGTTCCGCTATCTCCTGCTGAAGCTCTTCATTTGTCTTCTCTATTTGCGCCGTACGCCGGGCCACCATTTCTTCAAGATGGTCACGGTGTTTTTTTAACTCTTCCTCGGCACACTTGCGTTCGGTAATGTCGATAATGAATCCTTCCAGGGCTTGCAGTTCCCCTTCCGGGGTAAAAATCCCCACCCCTTTTTCCCATACCCATTTCTCTTCGCCGGCAGCAGTGCGAATGCGGTATTCAAGCACATAAGGCCGCATTATCTCTAACGCTGCCTGCACCTGCTCCAGGGCCGGTTCCCGGTCCTCGGAATGAATCAAGTCGTTATACGATATGATGCGATTACCGATCAAAGCAGAAGGCACATAACCGGCCAAACCGGCGCTGCCTTCGCTGACAAAATCCATGGTCCAACCCTGATCATTACGGCGGCGATATGCCATCCCCGGCAGGTTGCCCATCAAAGTAGTCAGGGTGCGCTGCTGCTCCTGCATCCTCTCTTCTGCTTTTCTACGCTCGGAAACATCGATTATAGTGACCAGTTCGGCCGGCTTCCCTCCAAAAATCACACTCCTGCCGTAAGATTCCACTAACTTTGTCCCGCCGCTCTTCGTTAACGCCTGCCACGATAAATTCTCCACTATCTCTTCTTTTCCACGCTGCTTCATGCGAGCTTGTTTTTTAATAAAAGCCTCATCGTCTGGGTGGATAATTTTGGAGTAACATTCACCTTTTTTTAATTTTAACATTTCAGCGATGGAGTATTCGAAAATATCGGCAGCCGCTTGATTGGCAAATTTAAAGTAATCATCCTGGATGATAAGAATACCCAATACCGACTGCTCGGAAAGGAGACGGAATTTCTCTTCACTCTCCCGCAGGGCTTTCTCCGCCTGTATGCGTTCAAACACATTCTGGATGGTAAAAGGGAGCACCTTCATATAATTACGTTCCGGGTCTTTAACTAAGTAATCGCAAGCTCCCTGCCGCATCGCCTTCACGGCGATTTCCTCATCCCCGCTGTCAGTGAGAAATATCACCGGGACATCACCCGCATGGGGCAAAATATCGAGTCCTGTCCCTCTTCCCACATTGTGATCCAAAAGGATTAAATCAAAAGTGTCTTCCTGCAGTAACTTTACAGCTTCGCTCCTGGCTGCTGCTGTCTGCAAAACATAGGGGAGACGTTTTTTGCGGATATGTCGGCTCACCGTTTCGCGGTCTACAGCGTCATCATCGATAAGAAGAATACGTATATTTTTCATTTTTCACTCGGCATCGAGGCATAGTTTAACTTCTCACTACTCACTTCTCAATTCTCAATTCTCACTACTTACTTCTCACTACTCACTAACACTACTCACTAAGAAGATATATATAACAGAAAATAGGTATTTTTTCAATCATATTTTTAAATTTTTATAGGAATTATTCACATTCGCTTCTCTTCGGCCCTATCCGGTTGACAAAAACTCCCTTTGAATGTAGTATACTCTATGCCCAAAGGAGGATATATGAAAAAAATAATTTTGATTTTTACTTTGGTTTTTGTAACCGCGGCTTTCCTGGGCGCGGACGTATATATTAAAATAAAGAAACACAGCGATGCCGTCGAGATAAAGGGCAGAAAGATACCTGCCCAGGATGAAATCACAGAGATGTGGATAGGCGATAATAAACTTGCCAATATTTCAGCAGATCAAAGAATCGTCATCGACCTAACAAAAAATGTGATGTACTTGATCGTTCCCCAATCCAAAACCTATATCGAAACCGGCCTGCCTTTCGATATGGCAAATCTCCTCCCGGAAGAGCTAACCCAGGGTATAGCCATACCGAAAGCAGCGGTAAAAGTCACCCCCAACGGACAAACCAAACAAGTGGGTAAATGGAAATGCAGCGGATACGATATAAACGTGGATTTGGTCATGGGCGGGGTGAATATGAAAACAGAAGCCTGGGTAACCCAAGATGTGCCTTTCGATTGGAAGCTGTATTCCCGGGAATTGTATCCTCACCTGATGAAAGTGGCAATGGCGCGAATGGCGATAGACGAAAACGGGATAAATGAATACAAAAAAATCGCCGGTTTCCAGGTTGCCGCTAAAACTACGTCGAGCTTCAGGGGTATCAAAATATACATGACCAACGAAGTGCAGGAACTTTCAGAAAAAAAAGCTCCCGCCGGTACTTATACGGCCCCCTCCGACTACAAAAAAGTAGCAAGGCTATCGATGCAGTAAGACTCCCCCGGCTGCGTGTTTGCCGGTTACGGGCTGCAAGCCGAATGTGTTAAATTATATATTTAACCCGGGATAAGGAACGAGGTCAACGTTCTTACCGGTTCTCCGCGCCGGGAATAAGGGCTTTTAGTTTTTCGTAATTTTTAATGCCCGGGTCTATCTTTTTTGCTTTCTCGAGATATTCCAGCGCCGCGGTATAATCCCGCATCCCGGTATAGATAAGAGCCATCCGAAAAAATAAATCCGCTGTTTCACCGGATGCAGCAGCATTTTTCAACATTTCGAGAGCAGCGGGAAAATCCCCGGTTTTTTCATAATATTTGGACAGGATCAGGTAACCGTCATATTTTACACTTTTTCTCCCGGTTTCCCGGATAATGTTTTCAGTCAGGGTTTTTCCCCGGACGTACTCGCCGCACACGATCAACAGGTTAGCTTTAAACAGCCCTGCTGTTTCGTCTAAGTAGAGCCAGCGGTTTCCTTTATTTCGCGCCAATGCGGAATTTACCATTTTTAGAGCTTCCCGGTAGTTTCCTTCCCCGGCTTTTAAAAAAGAGAGGGGGAGTAATAAGGACTCATCTTCCGGGTAATATTTAATCAATCTACTGTAATAGGTTTTCTCATCTTTATAATAGCGCTGTATAGTGATGGATTCGAATACCCAGACAGCGGCTAAAATCCCTATGCATACAAGGTAAAGCCGTTTCAAGCGGATATTTCTGAAAAGGCCCGCCAAATCAACGATTAAAGCCCCGGCAAAAACTGCCGCCATATAAGCGAAGCGGATCGAAATTTTAGGGCTGGAGGGAACTAATTCCGGGTTTAAAAGGGGGAGCAAGAATAAGCAGGATAGCAGGGAATATAAACTGAAAGGCGCCGATACCCGCTTTTTATAATACAGCAGCCCCACAATCAGGACAAACAGGACAAACATCGACAAAAATTCCAGGGTGTGATCGTCGAAATATCTCATCGAGAAATAGGGCGAGAAGTCAAAGGGCAAAAAGATTAATTTGAAATAGACGCCGATGGTTTTGGGAACAAGCAGGAGGCTTTCTAAGGAAAGGTCTTTAAGGAGGCTCTGGGAACCGGTAAATTTAATATGCAAAATCAGGTAAACCGACTCGATAACAAAGAATCCCAGCAGCGGTTTAAGATTTTTTATGCCTTCGGCGACCAAGGGGGCTTTTTTGAAAAAGCGCCCCCCTGGACCCCCCCAAAAACTTTTGCTTAAAGTTTTCTCTTCGGCTGGGGATGGTGTCACGGTCTCGCTGTTCTCTCTCTTGATTAAAAAAGTCAAACCCAGTAAAAAGAGGGGGAAAACAACGGCATTCTCTTTGGCTAACAGGGCCGGCACAAAAGAAAGCAGCGAAAGAAGATAAAATAGAAACCTACTCCGGTTTGCCGCGAAATGGGAATACCCTGATTTGTTTAACGATTCCAGGCCGGGATTCAGAGGGTGGGTGCGCCGCACCCCCGGCTGTGCCGTTTTTTTCAAATAGATTATGTAAAAAATAGTCGATATAAAAATAAAAAAGGGCGCTAAAAGATCGGTTCTGCCGGAAATCCACGATACTGCTTCCACATGGGCCGGATGTATGGAGAAAATAAGCGACACGAAAAAAGCGGGCAGTGTTTTTCCTGTCATTAGGAACAAAATAAGGAAAAGAAGCACACAGTTAAAAGCATTCAATAATATGTTTGAAAGGTGGTAACCGGAAGGGTCCAGGCCCCATATTTTGTAATCGCAGTAAAAAGAGAAGAGGGTAACGGGCCGCCAATAGTGGAGATAGGAATAGTGAGGAAACGTAAAAAATTTAGTGTCTATGGAATCTATGAAAGCGTTGAAGGATTTTATCCTGGGGTTATTCACCACCAGGATATGGTCATCTTTTTGAAAGTTGTAGGTCAAGGTGGCGGCATACAGTAAAAAGTTGACCACGAATAGGGCAGCGGCTAAAAATAAGATTTTTTTTTTATCGTTTGTAGTTTTCATTTTCAGTAAGGCGGCGCGGAGAGGCGATAAGCGGCTTCGCCGCAAGGCAGCGTGTGAGCGCTTTTGATTCTCAATCCGTTTACCTGAGTAGTAAGATTTTTTTTTAAGAAGCGCATCAAGCCAGTAAATTAAGTTATAGTGTGTTGTTTCGCCGAATTTGGCGGTATTGGATTATT
>JAGLSW010000910.1 GCA_023135565.1 Candidatus Aminicenantota bacterium
TCAGAACCTTTTTGAAAAAAGGTTCATAGGGGAGGACGCGGTGCGTCTATCCTAATTTTCCACCTTATTTCGTGGAAAATTCCTCACAAAAACTTCTAATTAACCGGCATACATGAGGGTCAGCTTTATAACCTGTTCCGATACAGCTTAGTCTAATCTCTTTTTGAAGAGTTTGGTGGCCAAAACAAAACCTATGATGCTGAACAACAGCATGGCGCCGATTTCACCGAAATGCTCGCCTAAAGAAGAACCGCGCAGCAAAATTCCGCGCGATGCCCGGATAAAATGAGTCAAGGGCAGGGTTTCACCTAACCACTGGGCCGGGGCAGGCATGGAGTCGAAAGGAAACATAAAACCGGAAAGAAGCACCGAGGGCAAGAAAAAGAAAAAAGAGAGCTGCGTGGCCTGGAACTGGGATGATGTGATCGAAGAGATGACCAGCCCGAGAATTAAGTTGGCGGCAATAAAGAAAAGAGAAACGATGCCTAAGTCGATAAGACTCCCGGCAGCCGGGACCCGGAAAAGTATCAGCCCGGTAGCCACCACGATAAATATCTGGATAAAACCGATGCCGATATAAGGCAAGATTTTCCCGGCCATTAATTCGATGCGGCGCACCGGGGTGGCGATCAGGAATTCGAAACTGCCCCGTTCTCTTTCGCGAACGATAGAAAGCGAGGTCATCAAGATCATGGTGGTGGTGAGGATAACGCCTAAAAGAGCGGGCACCACAAACACCGGGGTGCGCAGTTCGGGGTTGTACAGGTTGACCACGGCAAAACGCAAAAACCGCTCGCGCACTAAGTCCGGTTGGGCGGCAAAGGAGGTTCTATGCCGCGGCACCCGCCGCGCCCCTTCTGTCTCGCTGACTGTAAACTGCTGCAGCCGCTGGTTGTGGCGTTCCATCAAGCCGTTGGCGGAAGCGCGCACAGCCCGGGCCAGGATGGGGTCCGTGGCGTCTACCAGGATAGAGATTTCCGCCCCCCTGCCCCGGTAATAGGAGCGGGTGTAGTCCGGGGGCACTACGACGACTACTTTGACCTCGCCGCTTTCCAGCAGTTTGCGGGCTTTCTCTTCACTGTCTACCCGCCGGGAAAACCGGAAGGTCTGGGTAGCTTCCAATTGGCCCACCAGGCGGCGGGAAATAAAAGAGTTGGAATGATCCACCAGCGCGGTTTTTATACCGCGCACGTCCTGGTTGATGGCATAACCGAAAAGCAGTAACTGCACCGCCGGCACTCCGACGACAAAACCCATGGTAAACACGTCACGCAGCAACTGGCGAATCTCTTTCCGGGCTACGGAAAATATCCGCCGCCAGGAGGTTTTAATCCCTTCCGGTAATTCTACCTTTTTTTTCTTCAAGGAGATGCTGGGGCGTATTACCGTTTTCATGAGTGGGCGTCCTCGTTTCTTATTTTCTCGCCCTGCATCAGGGCGACAAACACATCCTCTAAAGTGGGTTCCGCGGTCTCCACTTGTTCTACCGAATATCCCGCATCTTTGACCTCTTTGGCCAGGCCGACGATAACCCGGGAAGCCGGAGGCGCGTTCGCTCCTAACAAAATATGCAGCCGGCTGCCCAACTGTGTGGCGCTGGCCACTTCCGGTTTCCTGGTGATATAATTCAACACTTGATCTAAAGGTTTGGCAATGATTTCGATGATGCGGCCATACAAAAACCCCATCAGGTCGTGCGGTGTGCCTAAAGCGCTGCGCCGGCCTTCTTTTACCAAACACAAACGGTGACAGCGCACCGCTTCGTCCATATAATGAGTCGAGACCAGGATGGTGACGCCTTCGGCAGTCAGGTTGAAAAGCTTCTCCCAAAATAAACGGCGGCTGTCCGGGTCTACCCCGGCAGTGGGTTCATCTAAAAAAAGCAGTTCCGGTTTGTGAACGGTGGCGACGGCCAGGGCCAGGCGCTGTTTCCAGCCGCCGGAGAGGGTGGCCGGACGCTGGCGGCGGCGTTCATTTAAAGCGAACTCAGCGATTACTTCTTCTATGCGCTGCTTGCGGTAAGAGCGCTCTAAACCGAAAATCTCGGCGGCAAAATCCAGGTTCTCTTCGATAGAAAGGTCGTCATAAAGAGAGAATTTCTGGGTCATGTAGCCTACTTTCGACCTTAGATTATCGGCGTCATCGGGCATGCGGTGGCCCAGCACATTCACCGTACCGGCGCTGGGATCGAGCAGCCCCACCAACATGCGGATCAAAGTGGATTTTCCCGCGCCGTTGGGGCCCAAAAAACCGAAAACTTCACCGCGGTAGACGTCGAGGTTCAAGCCGTCTACCGCTTTCAAAGAACCGAAAAACCGCGTCACGCCGCGAGCTTCGATTACTTTATTTTCCTGCCTGTATACGTCCATCTGCCGTACTTGCCTATTTCTTCTGCAGCGAAATGCGGACGCGGGCCGGGATACCCGGCGGCAGGTCTCTTTGGGGGTCTTTCAAGCGGATTTTGGTTTCATAGACTAAGTGAGCGGTTTCTCTTTCGGTGAGCGCGTAATGGGGGGTAAATTCCGGTTCCCGGGACACATAGCCGACTGTGGCGTCGAACCAGTTATCGAGACCTGCGACCTTTACCTTCGCTTCCTGTCCTAATTGGATGCGGGCCACCACTCTTGTAGGCAGCCATACCCGCACCCAGGGTTTATCGTCGGCGATGATAACAGCTACCACGCCTCCGGCGGGAGTTCGTTCGCCTAAGTCGTAGGGCAGTTGGTCCAGGATGCCTGAGACCCGGGAGCGGATGGTCAGGTCGTTGAGTCGTTTTTTGGCCTGGGTGATGCGGGCTTCTTTTTCGGCCACCATGGCGCGGGCCTCGTCGATTTTGCGTCTGGCTGTGTCGTAGGCCTGGGTGGTGGCGATTTTTGCCCTGACTAATTTAGCCTGCCTGCTAAATTCGCCGCTTGCTTCTTTGAGCATCGCGTTGGCAGCCGCGTGAGCGGCTTCGTGGGCTTTGAGTTCGGCAGCCACCACTTCGGTGTCCAATTGCACGATGATGGTATCTTTGTCGATATGTTCGCCTTCTTTAACCGGGAGAGCGACGATTATTTCCGACATGGGCGCCGATACTTCTAAGGTTCTTCTTTCTAAGGTTCCGGCCAGTTCCAGGGTTTCCGTGTCCCCGCAGCCCACAAAAGCCATAGCTGCTGCTGCGATCAACAGCCATTTCGTTTTGCACTGCAACATTTTTTTCATATGGATATTTTAGAGGATAAATAATCCTATGTCAATAGTATAGTAATTCTATATTTGTTTTTTTTTAACCCCACTCGCGTGGCCGCGTGCGCACGGGGAGGCGATGAGGGGCTCTTTTGATTCTCAATAAACAAAAGTTTTGTTCAAACTTTTTCAAAAGTTTGGCCCCCGGCAGGGCCGCCGGAGGCAAGGCAGTCTCTTTTTAGCCTGTCCCCTAAAGCTTCCCCTCCGGGGATTCCGCTTTAGCGCGAAAAAACTCGGCCTGGCCGGATTTTGGGGCTTCGATTTTGACTTCGCCGATGCCTCCGGGTTTTATCGCCGTAAAAACGATGGCTTTATTGCCAACCAGATCTTTGCCTACGATATGGGTGGTTATGTGCTGCCGGTAAAGCCACTTAAGAATCCGGTAAGCAACATAGTAGAAAACAAACGCGGCCGGCAGGGCAGTGAGCAGCGATAGGTTGCCGGGAAGCTTTATGGCCCGCAGACCTATTTCTCCACCGAAGCCGAAACCTATAGAAAAAGCGGTTATCAGTTTCATGCTGAATTTACCGGGTCCCATAACGCCGTCGGCGTCGTGTATTTCATGGTCCACCTTATGCTCGACTTCGATTTCGTGCTCTATTTCAAAATCGTGGTCCATATCGTGATCCGCGCCGAAAAGCAGCGAAGCGCCGAAAGCAACAACGCCGACAATTACCATGGCTACATAAGCTGTCTCCATTTTTTACCTCCTTACCTAACTTAATAAAAAAAACGGCTCCGGTTACCGATACTTTTATACCAGATTAGGAAAAAATTAGCAAGAAAAGAAAATTACTGCTTCGTTTCGCCCCCAATCCACTATCAAAAAAACCGAAGTTATCCCGGCGCTTTTCAGCGAAACCATTTATAGATAAGAAAAACCTGATAGAACAAGAATTGGAAGGAGAAAAAAGGACAATCGAATCAGCAATTAGAGGGATAGCTGGGGCATATTTCATACCGGCTGGGGTTTGATTTCTTGTTGCCAATAGTGTAAAATATTTCTTTAAACGCCTTGAAAGGAGGTTTTTTATGATACTACAAAGCATGGCAGTAAAAAAAATAATGCTCGTATCGGGGTTCTTCGTCACTTTTATCCTGGGCATCGCTCTTTCGGATATCATGCTGCACACGGTAAACAGCATCTTCAATAAAGAAATTTTTAAAACCAGGATCGATATGAAAGCAAAATTGGCGGAAAAAAACGAGGAACTGGAATCATGGCAGGGGAAATTCGATGAATCAACCCGCAATTACGACAGGCTGTCGGAGGAGACAAGACAAAAACAGGAAAATCTAAATAAATTAGTCAAAGAGATAGATGCGGAAATCGATCCTGCTGTTATCAAAGATGCGTTATTGACAGCCCCCTCTTCAGGCTCCGGGGAAATGGGGAAAATTTTCTTAAAACCTTCTACCGGCGAAACGATCCTGAATCCCACCACAACAGACGATCCCACTGTCACCCAATTCAAAAAGACATTCAACAAAAAAGCAAAAGAGATTATCGACGCTTCCAAACAGGTCCTGGGGGAAAAAGTCGGCCAGCTAAACCAGCAGACCATGCGCATAAACGAAGAACTAAAACAAAAAAACGTGCAGCTAATCAAACGATTGAACGAGGTAGAAAAATATAAAAAAAAATTAGATGAACATAAAAAACAAATTAATGAATTAGAAGGAATCAAAGTCGATTTAGAGAAAACCGTGGGCATCCTGGAAACCAAAATCGAAAGTGGCCGTTTGCGGGTGAGTTTCAAAGGCGACATCCTGTTCGCTTCCGGGCGGCACACTTTACGCAAAGAGGGGAGCGAACTGCTGGAATCGGTATTCCCTATTTTGAATAAGAGCGCCCGGAACAACGACATTTTTATCGCCGGCCACACCGACAATGTGCCTATAACATCGAAAGCGGGAAAATACGAGTCCAATTGGGACCTCTCCACCTACAGGGCTATCGAAGTGGTCAAGTACCTACTATCTAAAGGGATGTCCCCCAACTACTTGACGGCGGCGGGATACGGCGAATACAAGCCGGTGGCTTCTAATTCCACCAAAGAAGGCAGATCCAAAAACAGGCGGGTAGAAGTTTTCCTGATCCCCAAAATTATCAAAAGATCGAATTAGGCCCCGTGCGCTCGAGGTGGCGATAAGCCGCTGCGCGGCAGGGATATTGTTTTAAATTTGGCGCTTGTGGTTTGCAATTTGTAATTTTCCGGCAAACCGGAAGCCGGGGCTGGAAGCCTGGGTTGAAAACCGGCTGATTCTCAAAAAACCGGCACGTGCTGCTTTAATAATATCCCGGCGGCAAGAAAAACAATCAGAACCGGCGGAAATATCAAAGATAAAAGTATCCCGTATTTAAATTCTTTGGCGGATTTGGTTACTTTCCCGGGCCAACAAGAATAGACCAGGACTAAGTTTAGGATTGCTCCCATGAAGCACTGCAGCGGCAGCAAAATAATTATCGTGAAAATAATCTTTAAGGCCGGCAGGCTTTTTATCAGGCCGTCGATAAAGGCTATTTTTTCCAGCACCAACGCGGATATAACCGGCGCTAAAAGTAAAAAAAGCAGCAGGAAATAGACCAATTCGGCAAATACTTCGCCCAGGGTTTTTACGATGATTTTTTCGTTTTTTTTCCAGTCGAAAGAGTATTTGCGTTTAAATAAAAAGAGTTTGATCAGCGCGGCCAGCCCCACCAGCGGAAGATACCGCAGCATAAGCAAACCGGAATATTCGAGGAAATAAAAAGGCCCTTTCTCGGCGTAAACATTCAGCGGCAGCAAAAACACTACCAAAAGTACGAAAAAAACCGGGAATGCCCCCATATAAAAACGGTTGTTCTTTTTTTTCATGGTTCATTATACCATGAAGAGATAATCTTTTTCAAATGAGTCGAAACTTAAACCGGTCTTGCCTCCGGCAACCCTGCCGTGGGGGTGCGGCGCACCCAGCCTCTTAGCCTCCGGCGGCCCTGCCGGGGGCCAAACTTTTGATTATTTAGAATCAAAGGCGCTCACACACTGCCTCTTGCCGCGAAGCGGCTTATAGGCTGGGGACGCCGTCCCCCCGCGAAGCGGCTCAACGCCCCCCCACGCGAGTGGGGCCGCGGGGTTACTTCAACCTGGTGCCGATTACCAGTTTTTTGGCCCCGCTCTTCTTGACGATGTCCATTAACCTGACTACCAAACCGTGAGATACTTCCTGGTCCGCTTTTAAAATGACAGCGCCTCCTTCTATTTCGGGGAGCGCTTTTTTTATTTTCTCTTCCAGTTCCTCCACCGCTATTTCATTGTCATTCAAAAACACTTTGCCGCTCTTGTCTACGTAAAGGGTGAACTCTTTTTGTTCGACGACGATGGCGCTGTCCGCTTCAGGCAATTCTAACTTGATACCGGGCTGCTCCAAAAAAGTGGTGGATACCATGAGAAAAATTAATAACAAAAATAAGACATCGATCAACGAGGTGATGTTCAAAAGAGCTTTTCTCTTCGGTTTGCTTCTAAATTGCATTTTTCTTGCCTTCGGCGACCAGGGGGCTTTTTTGAAAAGCGCGGTGTGCCGCACCCACGCCAGTGGGTACTCCCTGAACCCCCACAAAACTTCTGTTTAACCGGTTATAAAACGATTTTATTATCATTTTTTTACCTGTTGTCGTCATTCTTGAAGGATGTGACCTTCTTTACTAAAAGCGACGAATACTTCTCGATCTCCAACACCAAACCTTCAGCTTTGTCGGTGAAAAAATTGTGCCCTACCACCGCAGGAATACCGATTGAAAGACCGACTATAGTCGTAATCAACGCTTCGGAAATACCTCCGGCCATGGCCGTGGCTTGACCGACACCCATAGAAGAAATGACATTAAATACTTTCAATATGCCGATCACAGTTCCCAATAAACCCAAAAGCGGCGCAATCCCGGCGACAGTCTCCAAAACAACCAGCCCCCGTTCCAATTGCCGCACTTCCTGCCGGCCCTGGTCCACCAATGTCTCTTTGATCTCTTCCTTGGGCAGTTCGCGGCTCTCGAGACCCACGCGAATGATATTGGCAAAAGGGCCTTTGTGCTTTTCACAGATGGACAGGGCCAACCCGATGTCGGCCGAACATTTTATGTTATCCAACACATTTACGACTTCCGGGATAATCACTTTTTTGCGGCGCAGAGCCACTGCCTTCTCGATAACGATAGCAAGCCCGACAATAGAGCAAAGCAGCAAAGGGTATATGATAAAACCGCCCTTTTCAAAAAATTCTATTACATGTTCCATTTATACTCCTCAGGTAAATTTCATCTTCGTCCACTCACAAGGTAAGAAAACCTACAGGTTACCTCTAAATAAGGCTCGGGAAAATTCGCCGGCAGCACAGGGAAAGGCGCCGATATCTCTATGGCTGTATTACTGGTCTGCATCAAAGATTTATGCCCGCTGTATCCTAATACCCGCAGACCATGCATTTTGCCGTCCGGGTATATCCTGAAACGCAGCAGCGTGGAACCTTTGATCATGCCTAAGCGAGTAAAGGCGGGGGGGGGGTAAATATTACGCCCGATGCGCTTTTTTAAAGCCAACATGTAGGGAGCAAAATCCCAATCATAGGTGTTAAAAGAAAGACCGCCCCCGGTATCTAAAGCCCTACTATCCAGGTTTTGATGAGCCACTGTAGGCAGCCGCTCTTTAACGCCGGGCTGCACGGCTTCTTTTTGTTTCTCTATATATTCTTTAATGACTTCCCTGGCGCTGCGTTCCAGGTCTGCTTCCGTGGGTTTGTCCTGCTGCTTTTCCTGCTGCCGGGGTTTTTCCGGACGCGCCCCGGGGGGGAGGCGGCTGGCCGGCAGCTCGTGGGTCTCAAAATCGCCCCGGGCAAATGTCTCGCCCACTTCTTTTTCCGGGTCTGTTTCCGGGTTCCTGGCCAGGGCGTTCTTATCCGACAAAAAATCGGCGTCTTTTTGTTTTTCGATTGTTTTGGCATCTTCCGGGGTTTCGATAACTTGCCGCGGTTTGTTGTCGGGCTGCAAATCGAAAACGATAGGAGCAGATTCGGCCCGCGGAGGAATAATGTCCACGGCAATGATCCCCAATTTTATAGCTGCTTCCCAGAAAATAAGCAGCAGCACATGCAAAACAATCGAAGTCAGGATAATATATTTTCTATAACGCGGATTCACCGTATTCTCACCTTTTACTATTACTTATAATCTATAGACGTGCAAAGCTTAAAAATAGTTTCAATTCCGGGGTTTTAGATTTTTTCAACTTTAAGCTTTAAGCTCTAAACTTTCGTTCATCCGGGAATTTCATCGAAGTAATGACCGATGTACCGGGCATATAAACGGTACAATTCTATATCTTTTTCGTTGATATCTCGATAACTTTTATCTTTTTGCGCTACTTTTTCCAAAATATCGCGGGGATCGTCGTCGATACTGAATTCGCGGAAACAATGCCGGCGGCTTTCGAGTTTCTCGATATTGCGGCTGATATTGGCGGTGATTCCGTCAGGGCCGGTATTACCCGCTGCGATGGCATCTAAAATGGCACAGGAAACGATGTTTTTCGGTAAAATCTTTATCAGTTCTAAACACCTCTCCCTGGTATAAACGGCGAGTTCCTTGCGTCTTTTATCCAGGTTGTCCGCGATTTTGATGGGGTCGCCCAGGCTCACATAAACAGGGCCGATATGCTTTAGCATTTTAAGGGTATCTTTTATATAAAGGGTGCGGGGTTTCCCCTTCGATCCTTCTATAATCTCCCTGTCTTCGCGCACTTTTGAGTAATCTATGTTAAAAGGAATGACATAGGAATCGTAGTTGATCAAATTTGGATTTTGCGTTAAGATTTCGTTTTTATTTTTTTCATATTCCAGCACAGCCTCGAACATAGTAGGGAAAAAATCTCCATATCTTCCTTTAGTGGGTATGCTTGTCCTGGTCCCTTCCGGGTAAGCCAGTACATCGATCCCGTGGGCCAGAAGATTGATGAGATAGTTTTTCAGGTGTCGGGCGGATTCGATTATTTCTCTCCTGGTTGTCGCTCTCTTTATCAGGAACAGTCCCATTTTTTGGGCCATGGACTGGAAAAATTTGCCTTTAACCAGGTTGTCACCCATGCCCGGGTAAGGGATGGGTAGGTTTTCCAGGTGCATAGATATAAGTATCCCGGAAGCTTCCCACAGGCTTTTGTGGAGCCCTCCATAAAGAAAAACCGAGTTCTTTTTCTTTAGCTCCCTTACAGAATCGGGCATCTCTACATGAACTTCCGCAAGGTGCTTATTTCCCCAGGTAAAAATGGCTTTGGCCAGCCAGTAGACCAAATTCTTTCTTCCTGGAATCTCTTTTTTAGACAGTTTCAGCATATATCTTACTCCAAGTCCTGGAAAAAAACAATTATGCCATTACATGGCGGTAATGAACAACATGTTGCATATATTTCAAATTCCCACCGTTAGGCGGCTTTTTTTCAAGTTTAGTCTTGAAAAAACAATTATAACATTATTAATATTTTTTTTAAACCCCTACAAAGGAAAACTATTCGGTTTTTGAAAAATTGTTTTCCAGGTAGTTCATGTTCCCTTCGCCCGACCGGGAGCGGACGGCGGGGGGCGGCGCCCCCTGCATGGGTTATAATTAAACAAACACAACAATGGTCTTATTCCAAATGAAACTTTCGATAGATCCCAGGAAAGCTCGACGGCTGTTCTGCCTGACAAAGCCTGATGGCTTTCTCCTTCGACAGCGGAAGATCTGTATGCGTAAGCTTGTCTTTTAGCGTGGTGCTCCAACAACCTGACCTGGGCCTTTTTATGGCATCCGCCATATCCTGCCACTTCCGCGCAGCATCACCTTCGAAAAGATTCCCAAAGGAAAGTGGAATAAAGTCGCAAGGGAATAACTCCCCCGATGCAGAGACATAACTATGGAATAGCCCCGCTGTACAACCAAACTTTCCGGCCCCCTCCGTAAAGGGAAATGAGGTTACTTTAAAATTCTTCCCCAAAACACGATTGGCTTGTTTTTGAATGGCAAAGAGTTTCTCGCGGTCCTGGTCCGTATAGAATATACCATTAGCATCAGGCATATTGAGCAAACGGCCACTCGGTGTAGGCTGATGAATACGAATTTCATGGGCGCCGAGTTTTTCAGCCAGGCGACATAAGGCTAAAACTTTTTCACGTACGAGTTCTTCCTGGAAAATCACAGCCTGTACAATGGTATAAAAACCTTCACGGGCAGCGTTTTCAATAGCTGCACAAGCTTTTTCAAAGGCCTGTGCATGCCCCTTAAGGCGATTATGAATTGCTGCGTCATGGGAATCGAGGCTAATGGATAGGGCAAATAATCCACTTTGTTTTAGAGAACGAGCGCGTTCCGGTATTAAGTCAAAGCCATTTGTAAACAAAACCGTTGTGCTTCTATCATCCACAGAGGCAATGATCGCTTCGATATCTTCTCGCAGAAGCGGCTCTCCACCGGTAAATCCAATATTTGCCGTGCCCATATTTTGAAAGGTCCGGATTAGAGTTTTCCATTGCTCTGTATTGGGATCACTGCGGGCGCTAACATAGTCGGCACTACAATATTGACAATGATAGTTGCAGCGGTCAGTTACACATAAATAGACCGATAAAGGAGCCGAACGCCTAATTTTAATAAGGTCACTGAAAAGACGGTCTTCATGCTGCCCGCTTCGAATAAAGGATAGAAGCGCTTTAGAAGGTATAGGCGGCAAAAATGAGCTTATAATATGGCTGCCGTTAAAACGTATGATTTTTTCATGTTTCAGTATATGACGGGCTAAAGCGATACCTCTTGTGATGGAATAATTCGCATCCCGCATAAAAAGACGGTGGATATCGAATAAACTCAACCGCGTTGGCTTATGCAGCAAAAGTCTAACTAACGAATACACGGTCACTTCTCCTTTTTGAGACGATTCTTTTGAAAAATGCCATATACAAAACGATGATTAATACGATAGCCATTACCTCCATCTAATAACTGCTCGATGCGTTCGATAACCAACGGTTCAACAATATCATGATGACTAAACATCGCGCGTGTACCGACTAATGCTCCCGTTTCACACAGCCATCGATAAAGCTCATCAGCACGATCAAATTCAACCTCCTCGTTACCTTCGCCAAGCATAAGCGGCATTAATCCACTTGAACGAAACCACTGTGAAAGGCCTTCTTTACCATCCGGAAGGTTTAGACTCATGCCGGGCACCTTAACGAGCAAATCAGGGTGATTAACCGTAACATCAATAAATACAGAGTCAATATGATTCAATGTACCTTGACTATTGCAAATACAATGCACTATACCACCGGGCTTTAGGCGCTTTACAATGGCATTTAAAATTGATCGGTGTTCAAAATAGGGCAATGCCCAACCGAAAAAGATAGCGTCATAACGAGGCAGCCGGGATTCATTTAAAAACGCAGTCGCATCTTTTTTAACAACACTTACACGAGTATCTGAGCACTGCGCCTGAAGTATTGACAACATGGATTCCGAAATATCGGCTGCTGTTATCAAAAGCTCGCCCTTAGATAGCGAATCCCATTCGGCAAGGATTCTACGAGTGATATATCCGGTTCCGGCAGCAAGATCGAGAAAGCAATAGGAGCATTGGGTTTCGGGTAAATAGTCAAAAGTAATGATTTTATTCGTATGCTTTCCCATGAGCTGCAGCCAGCGATGATAGGTTTGGCTAATGTGGTTATATTCCTCGGCGTAATTCTTTTCATCAACACGCTGCCTGAATAGAAAATAATAGGCCAAAGTTTTAATAAACGCGCGTAATCCCTTAGACCACCGGCGTTGGCCATGATGACGGTCGCGGCAAAAGTCGTTAAGTATACCTAAATAGGTGCTGAGTGTAGAACGGCCCCTTTGGTGCTTTTGTGTTTTATTGTAGTCCATGGTTTAAGCTTGCTGGCTGAAATTAAAAATTAAATGATAGGAAAAGTCGGATGAAAACGACACGCGTGCTCCACAGGAAAACTGTGTTTTTTCCATATGGGTACTATAGGATAAAATACCCCATTTGTCAAGTCATAAGAAGGGAGTAGACCACAGTTTTCTCAGGATAACAGTAGATCGCCGACTTTTTAGGACGCCATAGAAAAAATTTAGGGAATCGACCGGCACACTCGGCCGGGCTCCCGGTGACCGGGGGTGGCTGCCTGATCGGTGAACTGTTAAGAAAAATCTCTATAAAAGAGTTGAAATTTGGGACTAAAGGGAGGATACTTTTTTTGATAAAAACCGGTTCGGTTTAGCTTGCTTTTGTTGACATTTTTGGTGTAAAATATTCTCTGGATTACCCCGATTTCCGGCGATTTATAGAAGCAGCTTTTTTTGACTGCGTCAGTAAGTGTGCTACCTCATGGTATACTTTAATACAAAATAATCCAAATAATTGGAATAATACAGGCTGTTGCCGAGACTGCGGCCGAGAAAAGAACCGCCTAACGGTGGGTCGTGAAATATGACGAACAGATTCATCATTACCGCCATGTAACGGCACAATACCGCCAGTTTTAGCGCGAAACAACTCACTATAACTCAATGTACCGGATTGATGCGCTTCTTAAAAAAGGGTGCGGACGCCGTCCGCTTGTATCATTTCCAGAGCAAATTTTCAATGTTTATGTCACAAAACCAAAGTAAATTTCGACAATTCTTGTATCATTTCCAAACAAAGTTTGGAGAAGCTATGTCACATTTCCAGGGTAAATTTCCAGAGGCAATGTTTATTACCTGTCTTTTTTCCACTTAGGGACGCCGCGCCCGGGCGTCCAGGGCGCGCCAACCGCTTCCATTTCCGCTGCCAACCGCTTCATGTCTACTTCGATAAGCTGTCTTATCCCTGCTAACAACTTCTCAAATTCGGCGGCGGCTATTTCATAGTTCCGCTTGTGTGTGCCGGTGATGTCGGTGTTAGCAGACACCTGCATGTTCACCCTCCTCATCAAGGACGGCGAAGTAGGCTCGCTGCGCTTGCGAAGCGTCCGGTCGCCCACCAATCGGGCTTGCGCCGATAACAAACGCTGCTTCAAACTCCAGGCTTTCTCCCGTAGTTCCGGCCCGGCTTTTGGGGTGTCCAATAAAGCTTTCTCGATGTACTTCATCTGATCGAGAGCCGCGCCGACAGCTCGCCGCGTACCCATCATGGCCCGCTGCAATTCACCAGCTTCGCGCTGGAAAGCCAGCAGCGCTGCCCTGTCTTTGGCGGGCAGGCTCTGCAAACCTAAAGATTCGACCGCAAAAGTTTGCGGTTGACCCAAAGGCGTCGGTACGCCGTCTACCAGTTTGCTTAGAGAAACCGAGAAACTACCGGGCACTACCGGCACTCCTTTAGGCGGCTCGTCCCAAATTTCCAGGTCTTTCCGGGCTTCGATTTCCGTGGGATAAACTACCGGGTAACGCAGGTCCCAGGCCACACGGTGCAGGCCTTTAGAAACAGGCCCGGTCAAACGGCGCACCACATTCCCGGCTTTGTCTTTTATAGTTAATATGACAGCCGGTTTGTCTTCGCGGTCTTCTTTGCGAATCCTATCCCAACCGGGAAACGAAACCGGTTTGCCCTGTTCGACTAACTTTTTCTCCATGTCCCGGCGGCGCTCTTTGCGGGATTTTAACGAATCTTTCAAATAATAGGTAATCACCGCGCCGAAGGGCGGGTTGGGGGCAACGTAAAAATCATCGCCCTGGAAACCTTTGCCTTTTAACTCGAAAGGTCTGCGGTAATTAAAAGAGAGCGCCTTTTTCACCGGGAAAAGTACGGCTTCCCGGGCCAGTGTGCCCGGCTCTATGTGCCGCAGGGGGCTGTAGTCGTCTAAAATAAAAAATCCGCGCCCAAAGGAAGCGCCGACTAAGTCGTTTTCCCGGCGCTGGATTTCGATGTCGCGGAAAGGCACAGGAGGCATGCCGCCTTTCAGTTGAACCCAATGCCTGCCGCCGTCTATAGTAAAAAAGATGCCGAATTCGGTGCCGGTAAAAAGCAGGTCCGGGTTGACGTGATCCTGTTCGATGGCCCAGACGATATGGCCCCGCGGTAAGTCGCCTACGATAGAAGTCCAGGTGCGGCCGCGGTCGCTGCTTTTCATTAAGTAGGGCTGCAAATCCCCGGTTTTGTGATTATCTACCGCGGCAAAAACAGTGTCTTTATGATGAAGCGAGGCTTTGATGTCGTTAACGAAAAAGTATTTCGGTACGCCGGGCAGTTTTTCGATTTTGCGCCAATGTTTGCCGCCGTCCGCGGTGACCTGGATCAGGCCGTCGTCGGTGCCGGCGTAGATCAAACCTTCCTGCAGCGGCGATTCGGTGATGCCGGTGAGATTGCCGAAATAGGACATGGCATCATGATCCCACAACGCATCCACGCTCCGGGTGCGCCCCATGATCTCCTGTTCCAACCTGGAGATACCTCGCGACAGGTCGGGGCTGACTACACTCCAGGTGTCGCCGCGGTCGTCGCTGCGGTAAAGCCGTTGGGAACCGTAATAAATCCGGGTGCGGGAATGGGGGCTGAGGAGCAGCGGCGAATCCCAGTTCCAGCGCGGCGGCTCTGCGCCCAATCCGGGCTGCGGTTGAATATCCACCTGTTCGCCGCTGCGCTTGTCGAAACGTACTAAGCGCCCCACTTGCCAGGAAGCGAAAATAATATCGGGGTTTTCCGGGTCGATAGCGCAGGCATAACCGTCGGCTCCTAAAGTAAAGAACCAGTCGCGGTTCATGATGCCGTTGATATTGATGGTGCGCGACGGCCCCATCTGGCTGCCGTTGTCCTGGGTGCCGCCGTGAACATTGTAAAAAGGCAGCGCATTGTCCAACGCCATCTTGTAGAATTGCGTCAGCGGCAGGTTGGCGAAAAATTTCCAGGTTTTGCCGGCGTCCCGGGATTCGTACACGCCGCCGTCACAACCGGCCAGCAGGTAGTTGGGGTCATGGACGTCGAAAGCCAAAGCGTGGTTATCCGAATGCTTGTGATTTTCGCCCACTTTGCGGAAAGTTTTGCCGCCGTTTTCGGTAACGTGCATCCACACGTCCATTTGATACACCCGGTCGAAACGGTGCGGGTCGGCGAAAATTTCCTGGTAATAGTGGGGGCCGGTGCCGTTACTAATGTATTTATCCCGTTTTTCCCAGCTTTCGCCGCGGTTCGCTGAACGGTAGAAGCCTTTCTCTTCAGGCCCGGCTTCGATGGTGGCATAAACTACGTTGGGTTTTTGCGGAGAAACCGCCAGCCCGATTCGTCCCATATGGCCTTTGGGAAGGCCCACGGTTAGTTTCCGCCAATTTTTGCCGCTGTCGTTAGTTTTGTAGATGCCCGATTCCGGGCCGCCGCCCATAAAAGCGGCCACGCTGCGGCGTCTCTGGTAAGCGGCTGCGTAGATGGTGTCCGTATGGCCCGGTTCGAAAGCGATGTCTGTAACGCCTGTATCTTTGCTGATTTTCAGGCACAATTGCCATTTTTTGCCGCCGTCGCTGCTTTTGTACACGCCGCGCTGGCCGCCCGGCGACCACAGCGGGCCTTCGCAAGCCGCGTAAATCACCAGGGAATTTCCCGGGTCTATTAGGATTTTTGAAATATGCTGCGATTTTTTCAGGCCCATATTTTGCCAGGTTTTGCCACCGTTTAAGCTTTTGTAGATGCCGTCGCCGAAACCCACGTGGCGGCCGCTGACGTTTTCGCCGCTGCCTACCCAGATGATTTCCGGGTTATTGGGATCGATGGTAACGCAGCCGATGGAGTAAGAGGGCTGGTCATCGAAAACCGGCTGCCAGGTAGTGCCGCCGTTAACAGTTTTCCACACCCCGCCCGAGCCCACGGCGATGTACCAGACGCTGCGGTTTTGGGGGTGTATAGCGATATCGCTGATCCGGCCCGAGGTCAGGGCTGGGCCGGTATTGCGGAATTTCAAAGCCGAGAAGGTTCCCGGTGTTAATTTATAATTTTTTTCTTTCGTGTTTTTTGCCGCGGGCGCGGACATCAGGCCCGTGACAACCAGACTCAAGACAAGAAAAATTAAGATAGCTCGTTTCATGATTTCACCTCTTATATTAGTATTATTTACTATAAATCTTATAAAAGAAAAAGTCAACCCCACTCGCGTGGGGAGGCGATTAGCTGCTTCGCGGCAGGCAGCGGGTGAGCGCTTTTGATTCTCAACCCCGTACGCACGGGGAGGCGATTAGCCGCTTCGCGGCAGGCAGCGGGTGAGCGCTTTTGATTCTAAACCCCGTACGCACGGGGAGGCGATTAGCTGCTTCGCGGCAGGCAGCGGGTGAGCGCTTTTGATTCTCCCTAAACAAAAGTTTTGATCAAACT
>JAGLSW010000911.1 GCA_023135565.1 Candidatus Aminicenantota bacterium
TTGATCAAACTTTTACAAAAGTTTGGCCCCCGGCAGGGCCGCCGGAGGCAAGAGCGCTTTTGTTTCTAAACCCATTCGCACGGGGGGCATTTAACACCGGTAAAAAATCAGCCCGCGGATTACACAAATTAACACAGATTCATTAAGGTTAGCCTTCTTACCTGTTCACAACATAGAATTTGTGTTAACCTGGATAATCTGTGGGTCATATTTATAATTGTTGTTTTTTTTCTCATTGAATTGAATTTAAGGTAAATTCATACTATAATAGTACTGAGGTATTAAAATGGTAACATCGGAGAACCTATTAAATCGCCCTTACCTGCCGGGAAGCGGCAGCAGGAGGTAGTATTATGCAGGCTAAATTAAAACAGATCGAAGTAGAGCTTCCCCAGGATATCATATTTGCCATGCGGGGTCAGAGAGAAGATGAAGATGTAAAAAAGAAGTTAAAGATAGCCCTGGCTATTATCTTGTTACAGGAGAGGTCTATTTCTCTCGGTAAAGCGGCAGAATTGGCGGAGATGAACAGAGCGAGGTTTATCGAACTTTTGGGGGAGTATGGTTTACCTGCTTATTTATACACAGAAGAAGATTTCGAAAAAGACCAACAAATAATCGCTCAGTACCGTAAAATGAATAACAGATGAAAGTCTTTCGAATTACAGCGGACAGCAGCACACTCATTGGGTTAGCGCAAATAAACCAATTCGAGTTGTTGAAAAAATTATTCTTAGAAATTTACATTCCCGGAGCCGTATATTATGAAGTTGTGATTAAAGGGAAAAATGAGGTGGGATCGAAAGAAACGGAAAAAGCTATTAATGACGGCTGGATAATAAAAAGAAACACTGCCGATAGACTCGCGGTACAGGCCTTTTCATCGACCTTAGGAGATGGGGAATCCGAGGTAATTGTTCTTTACAAAGAATTGGCTCTCGATTATGCCCTGATAGATGAAAAAATGGCAAGGGGCAAGGCAGAATTAATTGGCGTAAATGTGATAGGAATTATTGGGGTTTTGAACTTAGCCATTGAGATGGGGTTCGATATTAACAAAAAGGAACTGGTTGACAAATTGATAGGGAAAGGGTTCAGGATAAGCGATAGGCTTTATAAACGAATGTTCCCCGGATCAAAATAGGTCCGTCTAAAAAAGTCCACCTCATCATGCAGCCGGTCAAGCAGGAATAAAAAAATATTCCTTACATTTTGAATTTTTCCCCTTGCAAGCGGCTCCTATTTTTACTAAAATACAAGCGGAACGAAAAAATGAAGAAAAAATTCAACATAACCGGCACTTGCATCCCCGATAAGCACTACATGGCCGATACCTCCCAAAAAATAAAAAAAACAATCGCTATGATCGAAGAGGGGGAATACTTTACCATCAATCGCCCCCGGCAGTATGGCAAAACCACTACTATCTACCTGCTGGACCGGGAACTAAAAAAAAGAGACGATTACTTAACGCTTAAAATCAGTTTCGAGAGCATAGACGCCCCAACTTACGCCAACCAGGAACGTTTTATAAAGACTTTTTTAGAAATGCTCAAAGATAAGTTCCTGTTTTTGAAGAAAGACCGGCTAACGGAGTTGATAGACCGGCATATTCCCGCGGTCAAAACCATGGCGGAACTATCGAGAACCATCACCCGCATGATCGAAACTGCCGGGTTAAAAACCGTCCTTATCGTGGATGAAGTCGATAAATCCGCCAACAACCAATTGTTCCTGGATTTCTTAGGTATGCTGCGCACTAAGTACCTCAACCGCAGCGAAGGGGAAGGGCACACATTTCACTCCGTGATTTTAGCCGGCGTCCATGATGTAAAAACTTTGAAAGTAAAAATCCGTTCCGGTGGTGAAGAAAAATTCAACAGCCCCTGGAACATTGCCGTGGATTTCAAAGTAGATATGAGTCTTTGGGTTGAAGAGATTATCCCCATGCTGGAAGAGTATTCACAGGCCGAAAATGTAAAACTAAATGCCTCCGAAATTGCCGAAAGAATTTTTTATTATACTTCCGGTTATCCTTTTTTGGTGAGTAAGCTGTGCAAAACCATGGCCGAGGAGATACTGCCTGCAAAAACCGCGAAAGAATGGCTGCCGGCGGATTTAGACCGGGCGCTGCAACTGCTTCTTAAGGAGAACAATACCAATTTCAGCAGCCTGATAAAAAACCTGGAGAACCGGCCCGGTCTTTATGATTTTGTATTTAAGATCGTTATGAACGAGGTGGAATTTTCTTTTAATCTTCATAATTCGATTATTCATTTCGGGGTCATTTACGGTATTTTGAAAGAAGAGCAGGGCAAAACCAGGATTCATAACCGGGTATACGAACAGATTATTTATAACTATATGGTCTCCAACTTAGAAACTTCGGGCGCAGTGGAGCTTTACAATATCGGCAGCGGTTACCTCGAGGAAGACGGCAGCCTGGATATGGTAAAAGTCATCCGCAAATTTCAACGATTTATGAAAGAGCAGTACAGCGCCAAAGATAGCGCATTTATCGAAAGAAACGGGAGACTTTTATTCCTGGCCTACCTCAAGCCCATCATCAACGGCAGGGGTTTCGATTTTAAAGAGGTGCAGATTTCGGAAGAGAAGCGGCTCGATATAGTAGTTACTGTAGGGAACTATAAATATATCGTCGAACTTAAGGTGTGGCGGGGTGAAAAATATCACCGGCAAGGAATCCGGCAGTTGTGCGATTATTTAGACAGGCAAAATGAAAACAGGGGTTACCTGCTGGTATATGATCTGAGGAAAGAGAGCGGTGAGGTGGGGAAATACCGGGAGATCGAAGAATGCGGTAAGAGGATTTTTACTGCCTTCGTGTAAACCGGGCCGTATCCTGCTGGGGCTGAAAGCTGAGGTTGAGGCTGTCTCGTCAGCCGATGTCGAATGTTGAGACGCGCCCCCCTGCGCCGGGACTGATGATTTTATCACGGTAATGGGTATCCTCTAAAACAATATCCCCCCTCTTTTTTTTACATAAAATTCGCCACTTCCACCGGACGGCGGGTGGCAAAATTTTTACGATGGAGTTTGATACGTTCGATTTCATGCAGCGTTTCCGCCGTGAAGTAACTCTCTCCACAATGCGGACAACTCAACATGGGGATATTTTCTATTAATAATAAATCTTTGCCTGTACCGCAGGTTTCAGTCACCTTGCGTATTCGAGCGCCTTCTAATCCACAAATATCACATACCATTTAATCCTCCTATTCATACAATAAATATACCGTGATAATAACTAATTTCCCGGTGGGACTTAGTTTCCCAATGACTTCGGCTTTATCATCCGCAAATGTATCACCTCTGATCCGGTATTTCGATTCAGAAGTAACTCTATCCGTTTGCCGTTCTAATATCTCACCAGTGAGGATAGCATGTTCAACATCGTAGATGGTTAGTTCATCATTGTTCATCTCTTTCCTGGCGTGAAATGTCACAACATACTGTCGATTACGAATCTTTTCACAAATTTGATTCAAAATTCGATCAAACATAGTTATTCCCTTGATTTCCCGCTCTGGATGACCTGGTAGAAATTATTTATTTGCTGCACGGTATTAACCTCGATTACATTGTAATATAAATCCGGCTTCATTTCAACAAAAAAAAGAAGAATTTTTTGCAGACTTCGATGCGAACGTAAGAATGAGCTGGATATTCACTAACGAAATTTCGGAACTCACTTTACTGTTTTGCCGGGATTGGGTTGTCACCTGCTGGGACTGAAAGCTGAGGTTGAGGCTGTCTCGTCAGCCAATGTCGAATGTTGAGACGCGACCCCCTGCGCCGGGACTGATGATTTTATCGCGGTAATCGGCATCCTCTAAAACAATATCCCCGGTAACTATACAGCCCGAAATTTTCGACCCGCCCCTAATCACGGTGTTCTCCCAGATAATCGAACCTTCCACTTCCGAACCGGGAGAAATCTCGACGTGCTTCGAAAGCGAGTTAGAACCGGGAGCTTTCACATAAGCCCGGTACTCCCGGTCCGCGGCAAGATAAGACCGCGGCGTGCCGATGTCCAACCAGGGCCCCCGGTAAACCACGGCCCCCACCCGGGGCCGGTACTTATCGAAAGAATCGAAAAAATTAATCTCGTCGATTAGTTCCAGCGCCTCTATCTTGAATAAAGCGGCGCCGGTATACATCAACATACCCTGCCGACCATTCTTTATCCTGCCTGCATAAATACCGTCCTCTAAACGCACGGTGGGATAACCGGACTCCTGGCTGCGGCGCAGCAGCAAAACCCCATCATAACCGGATGTCTCTATTTTTTGCTGCATCTCTTGCAGCGGGATTTCCAAAAACATGTCGCCGTTGACTACCAGTAAATAATCGTCGATTTTAGCGGCGGCTTCTTTTAATATTTTGCTGCCGGAAAGCTCTTCTTCATATAGATATTCGATACCGGAGGAGCTGCCGGTAACCTCCCTGATCGCCTGCGCTTTGTAAAAAAGATTTATAAACCCTTCCTTTAAACCTTTTTTGTTCAACTGCTGCAGCAGTATTTGGACGACAGGAACGCCGTTAAGAGGAAAAAGGGGTTTGGGTTTTACAAAAGATAAAGGCTGCGCCCGCTTACCGTACCCAGCGGCCAGGATAAAAAATCGCATCAATAATCCCGGTTCTTAACGAAATCCAGCAGGCCCGAAAGCGACTCTTTATAAACGGAAGGGGGATAACCGTCTAAAAAAGCCGTGCACCTGTCATAATATTCTTTAACCTTTTGCCGGGATAACTGCTCGATATGGTTGTCTTTAAACAGGCCTAATATCCGCTCTATATTGCGGTCTGTCAGGATTTTGTCTTTTAACGAAAAAAACAGGGAATAATAACCGCGCAGTTTCTCACGCCCGGCTCCGGCTGCGTTTTTCGGCCGCTTTACGCCCGGGAAATTCTCTTTCAGCGCCTGCTTGTTCTCCTTGAGAAGCAGTATCACCGGCAGCGTTATTTTGCCCTCTTTTAAATCCCGGAAGCGGTCTTTGCCGGAGTTTTCCGAAAAAATATCCAGTACGTCGTCGCTCACCTGGAACATGGTGCCGAAATCCAGCCCGAAATCATAATAGGCTTTTTGGGCTTCGGTTGGCGCCCCGTTTAACACTGAAGCGATTTCAGCCACACCGGCAAATAACGAGGAGGTTTTCTTTTTTACGATATCGTAGTAAATGTTTAAGCGGATGTCGAAGTTGGCGGTATTTTCAACCTCCAGCATCTGACCTTCCACCATTGCCCGGGCAGCTTTTATGATAATATCGGTGTATTTTTTTTCGACCTTGCTGAAGTTGTCGATAGAGTTTATAAACAAAAAATCCCCCCAGAGCACGGAGATAAAATTTCCGAAATTCACATTCACGGTTTCTTCGCCGCGGCGCCGTTCCGAGTGGTCTACCACGTCGTCGTGGATTAAACTGGACAGGTGAAGCATCTCGATGGATGCCGCCAGCCTGGGCAGATCGGGGGAAATGTTGTTGTCTAAGCCCGCCAGCAGGAACAACAGGGTGGACCTGATTTTTTTACCTTTGGCAATGGGAGAAATATCGATGATTTCATTCACTATATCGATATTACTTTCGAGCGCTTTTTCCAGGAAAGTATCGGTTTCTTCTAAAAGGTTTTTAACCGGTTCTTGTATTTTTTGTAATTTCATAAAATATTTTCTCTATTCATGTATATTTAGCGTCTAATTATACCATGAATGGTTTTGTAATAGCAATATGCTGCTGCATTTTGCAATATTAGCTGAGGCAAAATATGTTGTTTATTACCGCCGGGTAATGGTATAATAGGCCATGGTCGAATTATATTATATAGAAATTAATACGAAAGGAAAAAATGAAATGAAAGATATTACCGCCGAACTGCGGGATATCCTTGCCGGATCGAGCCTGCAAAACGGCCAGGCCCTGGTTTTTGTGCCCGGCGCTACCGGGGCGCTGTCCACCATCGAATATGAACCGGGACTGGTAAAAGATTTCCCGGCGCTCATGGAAAAAATGATCCCGGAAAAAGAGTACTATTGCCACAACGAAACCTGGCACGACGGCAATGGTCATTCTCACCTACGGGCAACATTAGTGGGGCCTTCTTTAACTATTCCCTTTACAGGCGGGAGCCTGATCCTGGGCACCTGGCAGCAGGTGGTTTTCCTGGAATTCGATAACAAACCCCACCACAGGCGGCTGGTTGTCCAATTGATAGGAGAGTAGAATGAGATCGGGAGAGCTCAGGAGGAGATCAAGAGGGCTCTAAGATGAGCTCGGGAGGATTCAGGAGGAGGTCAAGAGGTCTCAGGAGGAGCTCAAGAGGGCTCTAAGATGAGCTCGGGGGAGGATTCAGGAGGAGGTCAAGAGGTCTCAGGAGGAGCTCAAGAGGGCTCAGGATGAGCTCGGGAGAACTCAGGAGGGGATCATCACCTAAACCCGGGAGCCTTTTCCTGCGTATTAATAATTTAGTAATCAGTCGGTTAAAAGCGATCCCGGAGGTAGCTATTATGAAAAATATAAAAAAATCGAGATTTTATTTTGTACCGGTCTATGTATTCGCGCTCTGCGTATTTTTCAGCGGTTCTTTCGTTAGGGCCGAAGAAAGCGCCGCTAACCGTTTCAGCGAAGCGGTAAAAACTTTTGAAGCTTATGTGCAGGAACGGATGGTTTTCGACAAAGCCGTGGGCATCTCCGCCGCATTCATGAAAGATGATTTTACCTGGGCCAAAGGTTTCGGTTATGCGGATTTAGAAAACAAAAGCCCGGCTAAACCGGGAAGCTCCTACCGCCTGGCTTCGGTCAGCAAAACCATGACCGCCATCGCCGTGCTGCAATTGGTGGAAAAAGGGGAAATCGACTTAGACGCCGCAGTACAAACCTATGTGCCCTACTTTCCAAAGAAAAAATGGCCGCTGACGGTGCGCCTGCTGTTGGGCCACTTAGGCGGGATCAGCCATTACAAAGACTACGATAAAGAAGGACATATCAAAGTTCATAAAAATACCGAAGAAGCTTTGAAAATTTTCAGCGATTTCGATTTGGTGGCGGAACCGGGCACAAAGTTCAACTATTCCAGCTACGGCTACAACCTGCTGGCCGCTGTAGTGGAAGGCGCTTCGGGACAATCTTTCGGCGATTATTTGCAGGAACACATTTTTGCCCCCCTGCACATGGAAAACTCCCGCTTAGACGACCCGGTGGAAATAATTCCCTACCGCGTCCGCGGCTACCGCCTGCTCAAAGGTAAAATCAAAAATTCCGAGTATGTGGATATTTCCAGCCGTCTCGGCGGCGGCTGCGTCCGCTCCACCGTTTTAGACCTGCTGAAATATGCCCGCGGCGTTTTCTCTTTTAAACTGCTGACAAAAGAAACTACACGTTTGATGTTCAGGTCCATGGCCACCCGGGCCGGTTTTTTTACCGGCTATGGCATGGGCTGGCGAGTCGACCCTTATGCCGGTCATTTCCAGGTGGCCCACAGCGGCGGCCAGCCGGAAACCGCCACCCGTTTAATCATCCTGCCGCGTTTGAATTTTGCCGCCGCATTTGCCTCTAACCGCGAAGGATTCACATTTACCACCTATATTAACCGGCTGGTGGAGTTGGTGTTACAGGAAGATGTAGACATCCGCCCCTTTGCCCTGAACGCGAAAACCCGGGACATGTTGAATGCCTGCCACCGGGTGTATTCTTACGGTCTGGCTTATTTTGAACGGCACAGCGCCCCCCAAAGCCAAAAACAGCAGGAATTGGAAAAAGCCTTTGCTTTTTTTAATGAAAACGTGAATATCAAGGCGCTGAAAAAGAACTACCCCAAGATAAAAAAGAAAATAAATTCCGGCATCCACCCGGTTGCTAAACAGGCATTTACGAAGATCGGTTCTTTTATGGCCACCGCGCTGCACGATGCCTATGGAAAAGAGAAATTAAAAGATTATTATCGTCTGGGTTTCTTTTCTTTTTTCAACGACTATATAAAACTAAGCCGCAGTTGGCCGAAAGAAAAAAAAACCTTCATTTTTTCGAAAAGATTCGCTAAAACCGTAAAAGGTTGGCAGCGGGACTGGCAGCGGACTTATACCCCTTATGCGCGCAGTTTGAACATTACCGGCGCTGCGGATTTCAGCGAGATCGAAAACCGCTTAAAGAAGGTTTTTTCTAAAGCCCGTGTGTATCCTGATTTCAGGGGTGATATGTTCAACACCGCCTATGGCTTTTTGTTCGACGATAAAGTGGACAAAGCCATCGATATTTTTTACCGTTATGGTGAGTTGTATCGCGACCGCACCAGTCTGTGCAGTCACCTGGCTTTTGCTTATCTCTGGAAAGGGGATACGGACAGGTCGCGCCGGTTGTTTAAAGAAGCCTTCAAAAAAGAGGGCGGCCATCCCGGTGTCAGTCCGCGCCGGTTCGACTGGTATAGCCGCCAACTGAAGAACAGGGATAAACTAAAAGAGCTTTTCGTCCTGCTCGAAATAGCCCTGGAATTGCATCCCGAAAACCCCGCCGTATTGAAGACAGCCGCCGATTTTTACGCCGGGGCGGGCCGGGAAAAAGACGCCCGCCGTTGTTACCGGGAAGCGCTGCGGCTCAAACCCGATTATGCCGAAGCAAAGAAAGCCCTGAAAAAAATTGAAAAAAACGGACATTTATGATATAAACAACTCTTACGAAATTGGAAAGCGGACGGTGTCCGCATCCTATTGCTACGTTAACCGTGAACTAACGAATAAACAAAAGTTTTGATCAAACT
>JAGLSW010000912.1 GCA_023135565.1 Candidatus Aminicenantota bacterium
AAGTTTTGATCAAACTTTTTCAAAAGTTTGGCCCCCGGCAGGGCCGCCGGAGGCAAATTCATTAAATTTTTAATAAATAAAAATTGTACTGTGTTCATTCGCCTAAAATATTTTTCTCGATTTCCGATTCTTTTTCTTTTAAATACATGGTATAACTGCCGTATTTGTCACACATGACACTGTACTCGGGGGTCACAAAAGTAGTGGTGTTAACCTGCTCGATAATTGCCGGCCCCGGCACTTTGTTTCCGAAACGCAGCTTCGCGCCGTCATATACGGGCACTTCCCGGAACGCACTCTCTAAAGGCAGCCACACTTCCCTTTTTTTCTTAAAAGCGGCTGCCGGGTGCGCCCCGGCATAAGTTTCTTCCATAAACTTCGGTTTTACGGTTTTGCCGACGCTTAAAAGCCGTATATTAATTAACTCGATGGGCGTTCCTTCTTCCTCTAAAGAATAACCGTACAAGCGCGAATGCTCGGGATGAAATTTCGCGGCTATACTGGCGAACATGCCTTTGTGTACCTCTTCTTCGGTTATGACTACGTTCAATTCGTGGTACTGCTTGAGATACCTCATGTCTAAAGAGTAAATATATTGAACGGCAGACTCCGGGATATGCTCCTCTTCAAGCAGTTCCCGGGCTTCCTGCTCCATTTCGGCAAATATGGTTTTGAACTTTTTTTTGTCTAAATTATCCAACAGGGTAGGGTAGGTCCTGACAAAATTATGCTTCAAGTCGGACATCAACATCCCCGCAGCACAAAAAATCGAAGATTCTCGCGGGACGATCATAACCGGGATTTCCAGTTCCAATGCGATCATGCAGGCATGAACCGGGCCGGCGCCTCCGGCTATAACTAAGGGAAATTCCCGCGGGTCTTCGCCGCGCTTGACACTCACTTCCCTGACGCCCGAAGCCATGTTGACGTTGATGACGCGGTACATGCCGGCAGCGGCTTCCACTACGTCCATTTTTAACTTACCGGCAATGTGCTCTTTGACGGCTTTTACCGCTTTATCGTAATTAAGAGGTAATTTCCCTCCGGCAAAAAAATCTTTGTCTAAATATCCTAATATCAGGTCCGCATCGGTGCAGGTGGGTAGTTCGCCGCCGCGGTCATAACAGGCCGGGCCGGGTTGAGATCCGGCGCTCTGCGGCCCCATGCGCAGCAGGCCGCCTTCATCCACCCAGCCGATACTGCCGCCTCCGGCGCCGATAGTGACGATCCCCAACATAGGCAGCGCCAACCTGAGCCGTTCGATTTCGCCTTCATTGGTCACTAAGGGAGTCCTGTTTTTGATTAGGGCGGCGTCGAAGCTGGTGCCGCCCATATCTACGGTAATACAGTCGCTGTAATCGTGGATGGCGGTATACTCGATACCGGCCACCGGTCCTCCGGCGGGCCCTGATAACAGGGTTACCGCTGCATTGTCCATGGCAAACTGCGGCGATATGACGCCGCCGTTAGACTGCATGATGAGCAGGATGCCTTTAAAACCGGTGTCTTCTAATTTTTTTAACAGGCTGGTTAAATAGTTCCTTAATATCGGCCCTACGTAGGAGTTCAACACCGTGGTGCTGATGCGGTCATAAAAACGGATACTGGGCAAAAAAGAAGATGATACGGTCAGGTAGGAACCGGGCAGTTCTTTTTTTATGATTTCCGCTGCCCTGTTTTCATGGGCGGGGTTGGCAAAAGAGTTCATAAAACAGATGGCGACCGCGTCGATTTTTTCTTTTTTGAATAATTCGACGGCGTCGAACACACCGGCCTCTTTGAGATTTGTGACTGTGTCGCCTTTGTAATCGAGCCGCTCTTCGATAGGGTATCTCAAATATCGCGGCACTAAAGGTTCTACGTTAGTATAGCGGTTGTCATATTGTTTTTCCCTGATGCCGCGCCTCATCTCTAAGGCGTCCCGTAACCCTGCGCTGGTTAACAGCCCGGTCTTAGCGCCGCAGCGGGTTAATACGGCATTGGTGGTCACCGTGGTGCCGTGAACAATAGTGCTTACCCGGTCGATAAATTCGCCTAAAGATAAATCTTTGTCCGCGGCCATCTCTTCAAGACCGTTCAAAAGCCCGATGGACGGGTCTTCCGGGGTAGATAATACTTTGTATACTTGCGATTGCCCATCTTCAGAAGTTAACAAAAAATCGGTGAATGTACCGCCTACGTCGATGCCTATTTTATATTTCATGTTATGCCTCCGGCGGCCCTGCCGGGGGCCAAACTTTTGTAAAAGTTTGAACAAAACTTTTGTTGAGCGATAAGCTTTTCTACCATGGAAAGCCCCTCATTGGCTCCCCGCGCCGCGGGGTTGGAAAAGTTTGAACAAAACTTTTGTTGAAAAAAGCGAAAAGCTTTTCTACCATGGGAAGCCTCTCATCGCCTCCCCGTGCGTACGGGGTTGTAAAAATTTGAACAAAACTGTTTGTTGAGTGATAAACTTTTCTACCATGGGAAGCTCCTCATCGCCTCCCCGTGCGTACGGGGTTGGAAAAGTTTGAACAAAACTTTTGTTGAGCCGCTTCGCGGCAGGGGAGATATTTCCACTGCAAGCTGTTTGCATTTTTTTCCTTCGTGCCCTTCGTGTCCTTCGTGGTAAAAAAAGCACTTTGTAATAGTAAAGTCATTATTAAGTCCTACTTCGCTGCTGCCGGTTCCCTGAATTCGCCAAATACCTGCCGGAATACACCGGTCATCTCACCAAGCGTGGCATAACTCCTGACTGCCTGCAAAATAAAAGGCATAACATTTTCTTTACCCTGAGCCGCTTGTTTTAACTTTGCCAGCGCTTCCTGTACTGCCTTTTCGTCCCGGGTCGATTTGACCTCCTGCAAACGTTTCTTTTGTCCATCGGCTGCGCCGGGGTCGTAAGGATGGAATTCCACGTCCCTTTCCTCTTCTTCTCCAGCGGCATATTTGTTGACGCCGATTTTGGCAATCTCACCGGACTGCACCTTTTTCTCATAAAGATAAGCCTGGTACGATACCTGTTCCTGGATATAACCGCTTTCTACGGCCTGGATCATGCCGCCCCGGGCTTCTACTTCTGCCATGCAGGCGGCGATCTTTTTTTCCATTTCCGCAGTCAACCATTCGATATAATAAGAACCGGCCAGGGGGTCTACGGTGTCGGTTAGGCCCATTTCGTCGGCCAGTATCTGCATGGTGCGCAGAGAAATCAAGGCCGCTTTTTTAGAGGGGATAGTATAGGCTTCATCATAAGAACAAAGCGCCATGGTCTGGGTGCCGCTTAAAGCCGAAATTAGTCCATAATAAGCGCCCCTAACTATGTTGTTTTCCGGCTCTTCGATAGTCAGCCCGCCGCCGCCGCCGCCGGCGATCATGCGCAGGGTCATGGAACGCGGGTTTTTGGCGCCGAAACGTTCTTTTATGATTTTTGCCCACAGCTTTCTGCCGGCCCTGAATTTGGCTACCTGCTCCCAAAGGTTGCCGTGGATGTCGAAATTAAAAGCGATGCGCCCGGCAAAATCGTCGATTTTTAATCCCCGTTCCAGGATGTGTTGGACGTAAGCAGTGGCTATCTCGAAAGCATAAGCCATCTCCTGCACCGGCGTTGCCCCGGATTCCCTGATGTGATAACCGCAGACACTGAAGGGATTAAATTTAGGCACACTTTTAGAACAAAATTCCACCATGTCGCCGATCAGGCGGATAGATGGTTCCACCGGGAAAATCCAGGTGCCCCTGCCGATGTATTCTTTCAAAATATCGTTCTGGGTGGTGCCCCTGACCTTGTCCCAGGGGATGCCGTGTTTTTCCGCCACTACTAAGTACATGGCCATCATAATCGAAGCAACGGGGTTAATAGTAAGCGAGGTGCTTATTTTTTCGATGGGTATTTCAGCGAATGCCTCTTCTAAATCTTTTAAAGTGTCGATTGCCATACCCACCCGGCCTATTTCGCCTTCCGCCCGGTGGTCGTCGGAATCCAAACCCATCTGGGTGGGCAGGTCGAAAGCCACATTGAGGGCTGTTTGGCCCTGCTCTAAAAGCCATTTGAACCTTTTGTTGGTTTCTTTAGCCCCGGCAAATCCTGAATACTGCCTCATGGTCCAGGGGCGTTTGCGGTACATCTGGGGGTGGATGCCCCGGGTAAAAGGATATTCTCCCGGTTGACCTATCTCTTTATCGAAGTCTATCTCTTTGATATCTTCCGGGCCATAGACCGGCTTGACTTTGATACCCGATTCCAGGATAACATCTTTAATTTCGTCTGTTTTAGTATTGCTCATTTTATTTTTTTTCCTCTACTTTGCCATTACTTGGCGGTAATGAAAAACATGTCGTATATATTTCAAGTTCCCACCGTCCGGTGGCTTTTTTTCCTCTACTTTACTATATATAGAACTAAGGGGTCACCGACCCTTTAATAAACTCCACGATCTTTTTTAAATTGGCGCCTGTGGGAAAAACCCCTTTTACACCGAGGCTTTTCATGGTTTCTATGTCTCTTTTGGGAATATTGCCGCCGATCAAAACCGACAGCCTGAGACCTTTCTTCGCCAGCAAATCCATCAATTTTTTACTTAGTGGCAAATGAGCGCCGGAATAGACCGACATGCCGATCACATCGACATTTTCTTTTTCAGCAGTATCCACGATTTCCTCTACGGTGTTATGGAGGCCGGTATACAGCACATCCATGCCCGCTTCTTTAAGGGCGTGGATGACTACTTTTGCGCCTCGATCGTGGCCATCCAATCCTGGTTTTGCAATCAATACCTTGATCTTTTTTTCGTTTGAACTTTCATTTTTATTCATGATTAGAATTCCTTAAAAGGTATATTAACCAAAAAAAAACCTGCTGTCAACCCCTCCCGCGGCCCAAGATTCACCTGTCGTTTGCCAATAAGCTATCCCGGGCTGGATTAGGCGAACAATCCGGTCGCGCTCATCCCGGATTGAAAAAACGAGACGCTCTTTCCGGGAAAGAACCGGCATTTTGGCTGCTAACACCGAGTTCCCAGCGGCGCATTTAGGTTGCCGGGGTTCATTATCCTCAAACAGGCTGGATGCGAAAAATTAAGGCAGGCTTTTGCCTGATTGGGTTTTTTCCCGGTCGATTGTTTCTTTTCAGCCGGGGTAGGGGCGTATAGTAGTGAGAGTGTGCTTCGTTGATTAAGTCGGAGAAGGGACGCGATGTGTGGAGCCGTTAGAAAAAATTTTATAGAGGGTTGAAATTTTCTTTTTAAGGGTATATACTAATATTTTATTGATTAAATGGACCAGGTTGGTTTTTAATATGTCTTTGACAATTGATTTTCTTATACCCAATTTCCGGAAAGAAGCCGGGTTGATGTTTCTAAATGGCCGATATATAATGGTTTTCGGGCATAAAAACGAGCGCAAAGCGGCTAAAAAAGGCCAAAAAAAGGCGGTTTTAGGTTGAAAAATGAGCAAAAAAGTCGTTTCAAAAATCGGGTTTTACGCCCGATATATCAGTTGAAAAGCCAAAAGTGCTGTTGAAGTGGTACTTCCATTAAAACAAGGATTGAAAC
>JAGLSW010000913.1 GCA_023135565.1 Candidatus Aminicenantota bacterium
CCCGGCAGGGCCGCCGGAGGCAAATGCACAGTAAGGGTGGAAAAATAAAATGAAAACAAAAACGAATACTTCTTTTATATGGATCACAGTTGTATTTTCGGTATTATGTTTATGCAGCGGCCTTTTTTTCCCGTCTTGCAAACCGGCATACAGGGAACCCGATCCGGCATCGAGTTTTCGTAGAATCTACGACAAACCCGACCTTCATCATTATAAGGGCATAGACATCCGGGAGATGGAAGCAGGAGGCTACATAATATTGGGACAGGTAAACCGCAACCCTTATCTCCTGCGCGTCGATAAAAACGGCGATTATCTATGGGATACCGGCCTGATAGCTATGCAAAGATATAAATCCCCCAGCAAAGACATCTTTATATTTGAACAGGGAAATCAAACCCGCACGTATAGTTTTTTTTGTCTAAAAAAAATGGACAAAATATGGGTACATGTACTGTTGGTTTTTAATGAAACCGGCACGGAACTTGTACCCGGGGCGCCGGGGGAAGTACTTTATTTATCCATAGCCGGGGAAGAACAGGGTTTTTACCAATGGGTCGATATACTGCAAGTATCGAAAACCGGCGCCAACGACATGGTAACCCTGTATGAACTCAATAAAAGCGGTGATAATGGCGTTATCGGTTCTGTCGAAGGGGATTTCGACGGTAATGCCTCGGAACCGGACACGCTGCGGCGCAGTTATAACTGTTACCAGAGACATCCCAACCTGGACCCGAGGCATCACTTTATCAGGGAATTCGATAACGGCAAGGGTTACTACTATCACACCTACCGGGATAAAAAGGCAGGAGCCCCGGGGAACGATTGTTTTGAAATCCTATTAAAAACCAGGGATAACGAAGCCAATGAATTGGAAACGAGTCGATATCCTATCACCAACCCTTTTATCGCATTGGAATGGCACCTGGACGAAGCAGGTGAAAACACCCTATCCGGGGCCCGCATCGAGGATAGCATCATGTATTACCTGGTAAACACCCCGGTCCATGCCATAGGCAGCGAAAAAGGATTCGCAGCATTGGAAATGGAAGAAAAGAGACCCGTCTATATCGAGACCACAGGCACAGGCGGCAGCAGGACCGTTCATTTTGCCTCTACAGCGAAAAATAACAACGTAGTGATCCAATCTTTCGATTGGGCGACCCGGCAGTATTTGGGAAAGATAGAATTTGCCGCCAGGATAAATTATGAAACCGCCGGCTTAATCAAAACAGCGGACGGCGGTCTGGCCCTATTGGTCAACACCAATAATGATTCCTGGTTGGACCGGGTTTGTTTATTTAAGCTGTCGCAAGAGGAATTGGCAGAAAAAATAAACTGAACCTCGCAGCCTAACGCCGCCCCTGGAACAGTCTCCGGTACTTACCGGGTTTCAGGAAAAAGATTTTTTGAAATTTTTTCCTGAATTGAGTAGGTTTTACGATCCCTACCATTTCAGAAATCTTAATTACAGGAAGATCGAAACGGGTTTTTAACAATTGTTCCGCCCGTCTCATCTTCTCAAAGGCAAGAAATTTTGAAATCGTCATCCCGGTCTCTTTCTTAAATTTTTTTGAAAGATAATTTTGGTTAACATTGAAAAAATCGGCAATCATGTACCTTGTCAGTTGGGATAACTCCTGTAGATTCCTGGTGTAAATATATTCAACTGCTTTTTCATGAAGATTTTGGTGTTTCACAAGGGAATTATAGGACATTCACCGGCAGGAAATATATAAAAATCCAATCAAAAAATTAGAAATTTCAATCATACCACCGCCGCAATCCCATTTTTTTTGTTTTTGTGCCCCGGGCAAGGATTATGGGAGTGAATATTCCGGGGGCGTAATTAAAAAAAGGATCACACCGGGTTTGCCCATATAAAGTAAGCATAAAATAAAAAATCTTAAGATATAAAGGAGGAAAAAAACATGTCTGGAAGTTATTTGTATATCGTATTGGGTTTTTTGGTTATCGTTGTCGTCGTATACCTGTTAATCAGGCTGAAATTACTCCCTGAAAAGGCGCTGCGTTATGTAGTATCGGCAATCGGGGTAGTGGCAGGTATCGCTTTCTTTAAAAACCGCAGGGGTAACAAAGCAAAAAGAGCGATAAAAAAAACAAAGCAGGAAATCGGAGAACAAAAAAAGAAGCTGGATAAAGCAAAAGAAAGGTACGAGGTCGGTAAACAAAAATTGTACGTAATGGAAACAGCATTCGAGCAGACCCGGGCTGCCAACAAGGAGAAAATGAATTCCATAGACATTGAAACGAATGCGGAAAAAAAGCGCATCGATAACCTGAAAGACGAAGAAATTTTCAATGAATTTTAAGCCGGGGTGCGGCGCACCCACCCTATAAGGGGCCTGGATATTTCAAATACGCACAGGTTCCCTGAAATGATTTTTCTTTCAGCAAACCTTCACAAAATATTAGTAAAAGGAGGCAGAACCATGTATGCAAAAAAATATTTTTTACTGTTGTGGATAATGTGTTTTCTCGTTTTCCCAGGCTATGCGGAAACAACCGCGGAATGCGAAGTAACCGGGCACACCCCGCAGGGGCGGCCTATAGTAAAGATCGGGGATAAAAAATATGTGGCCTTTTCCCCGGCGGATTTGAAAGAGTTGAAAAAAAAAGAAACCGATTTGAAAGAGTTACAGGAAAAATTAAAAATCATCAAAAAGGAACTGGAAGAATGTGTTAAACTCAAGGATCAATATAAAGATACCTTTAAGAAACAAGAAGAATACATCAAAGAATTGGAAAAGATGCTGGAGTTGTATAAAAAGTTAGCCGGCAGCTATTCTAAACTCAAGACTCCCTGGGTAAGCGCCCACTTTGCCGCGGGAATGACGGGCAGCTTTAAGCCTGCCGTTTTGATGGGCCTGGGCTTCAAGAAATTCCGTGTTTATGGTTTCTTCCAGGAGGAAAATACAGGAGCCATGGTGGGCATATCGCTGCCGCTGCTTTAGAAAAACAATTATAAATTATCAACGGGTGCTGCACCCCTCGGGTGTATTTATAAAACTCCTTCAGCGGGTTTTTTTCATTGATCCTTTATAATTAGCGACCTTTAATTGTATTGCTCTCTGTGGCAAAAATCAAAAACGAGTAAAAAAAAAGGAGAAAAACAAATGATAGAAATCAAAAACAAAAAAATTTATAAGGATGGGAAACCTTTCCGGTCTATCACCGGCGATCTTAACGGCTGCAACACGGAAATACGTTTTGCATCCGGTATATCGGGAGCTCAGCATCCCTGGACAACCTTTGGGCAGAAAAAGTTAAACCCTGGCTTCGAGGGCAAGTTTATGGGTACGCTTAAAAGTTTGAAAGGAAAGGCTTTACTGGCCGGGGTATTTTCCGGGAAGCTGCTGACCAGGGCGTCACGGGGTAGAGACGCCAGGGGCGCAACAGTGTGGAGCCCGGGACACGGAGCGCCGGGGAGCAATAATGATGCGGTGCAGGCAAACTTTTTCAAAAACCCTGAAGCAATCGCTATGCAGCGTCAGCTCATCGATTTTATTATCGCTGCCATCGAGAAAAAAAAGGTGCCCGCGGTGCTTGTTTTCCTGTGGGAGTCCCAGGTGGTGAAAGGTAATCGAAATTTCCTCCCCTGGCTTTATGGTCACATGGAATATGTGAGAAAAAAAGCTCCCTGGCTCCCGGTAGGCATTCATAACCATGAAAAAGAAACGGTTCTTAAAGTGGAAAAAAAAATAAAAAGTATATTCTGGTTCCAGGAAGGGGATGCCTGGAAAGAGGCCCACCTGGATAAGCTGTCTGAGATCGCGCCGGGTATCGTGGGGCATCTCAATCCCGGTAAATTCAGACCGAACAAACCCTGGTTACTCTTCAAAGAAGGATGGGAGAAGTTGGTGCAGGACGGACAGGAATCGATCCGCTCAGGCCTTATAAAAATCGGGACGGCCGGGACGCTTTATAAACGCTGGGTGAATGAAGGTGAAGCAAAAGGGGATATCGATGAAAAATATCAAAATGTGCTCGAAAACTTTGATTTTAAACAGGTGAGCAGTCTGATGAGCGATTTCTTGCCGAAGATTTCGCGAGAATTGGAAAAATATAAAACCAATGAAACACTCCCTCCTGATTTCGGCAAGGGTTTGTTGTGGAAACCGCAGCCGGCAGCCGATGAGAAAAAAAAACCGGCTCCGGAACAAGAGGCAGCACCGGAACCGCAGCAAGTGAAAGATCCGGTTCCGGCAAAATATGAACCGCCACCCCAGGAAATAAGCGATAAAAGGGAAGAAAAAATGAGATTAAAAATCAAATTCGGCGGTAAATTCCCCTTTATTCATATTGATTTTAAGTCCTTTTTTCGGCGCTTGTGGGGAAAGTACGGAAAAAACTGGAAAACCTGGCTCTTTTTGATATGGATTATTTATACGATTATTGTCAGCATAATCGCTTTTTAAAGGAGGTAAAATAAAATGAAAGTAGAACTTTTGAGAGAACCGGGCAGCGAAAAACAGGTACTGGGGGAACTCAGGGTGCTGGATGAATCGGGGGGCGAGCTCTATCACTGTAAAACCCTCGAATTGCCCTGGAAAGAAAATAGGCGAAGAATTAGTTGTATCCCTCCAGGCACCTACCGGGTAAAGAAAAGATGGTCGCCGCGATTTCGTCATCATTTTCATGTGTTCGATGTGCCGAATCGCACCTGGATACTGATTCATCACGGTAATTTTTATACCAATACCAAAGGGTGCATCCTGGTAGGGAGGGAACACACAGATATCGATGGAGACGGCTTGCGCGATGTGATCGTCAGCAAAAAAACGATGCAAGAGCTGTTGGATTTACTGCCCGACCGCTTCGAGATGACCATCAAATAAAGAGGTGAAAAATGAATTCAGAACAAACAAAAGAAAAAAATTATATACTTGAACAGGCATGGGAGCATTTTGCTCTCTATGATAAAAATGCCTTATCTCATCAAAAGAGTTCCCATAGGATGCAATTCTGGATCCTATTATTAGGCGGTTTTGCCGCTTTCCTGGCAGTACTGCGCAGTCAACTACTCGAAATTTCGCTATTTGCTTTAGATAGTATCCCTGACAAGGCGCTCCGTTATGCGGTTGTCGTTTTACCTATCGCGGTTTCCGGTTTGTTGGCGCTTTATAATCGCTTTAAACCGGCC
>JAGLSW010000914.1 GCA_023135565.1 Candidatus Aminicenantota bacterium
CCCTGCCGGGGGCCAAACTTTTAAAAAAGTTTGAACAAAACTTATTATTATTTAGAATCAAAAGCGCTCACCCGCTGCCCCTGCCGCGAAGCGGCTTATAGGCCGGGTGCGCCGCACCCATTTCTTGGTAGGTAAGAAAGGCTTGCCTTAAAAAGCAGGCTGCTCAACACGCACAACGTGACTCAATCCCCAAACACACCTATCTATAAAAAAATCGGACACGGCGCCGACCATTATTCCTTCTTTCATCGGCCCCCCATCCAGGGTGTCCAACAAATAAAAAGACTTTCCGGCCGCCGTAAGAAAAATCTCCCTGCCGCTGAATATGCCCCGGTAACCATCACAACCGACAAAAATAAAAAAATCCTTTTCAGTACATCCGGGGAAATTACTTCTCAAAAAAGCGCCTAAAGGGTACCCGGATGCAGTGCTGGGCCGCTGGCCTTTTAGCCCTTTGCCGTGGCCGATGCGCACCCAATAAGGAATCTCTTCCCTAAGAAGTTCCGCAAAAAAAGCAGGCCGTTTATCATTATTCTCGATACACTCCACGGACGCACTGATGCATTCTTTGTTTTTACTCAAAACAGGCAGCAGGTGGTCCGGCGTGGGCAAAACCGCCAGGGTCATCCGCTCCACGTTATCCAAATAACGCGACATATCCGGCTCCCGCGGACAGATAAGGCTCAGGCCGGCAATATTTCCCGGTAATTTGTTAAGGGTATAGGTTTCCGGGTCTTTTTTGGTCGGCAGCAGCGCTTCGCGGTGATAGGCCAGGGTAACAGGCAAGCTGTCGTCGATGGTGTTCAACTCCCCGTAACTGAAACAAACCTTGCGCCCGGAAGCGGAAGTAAAAATAACCACCATGTCTAAAGGCCGGTCAAAAACATCCTCCGCGCTTTTTTGCGGCACAATGCCTTCCAGGAAATAAAGCGCCGGCACCCCGGTATAAATATAAGCGCCCAAAATCTCCCCTCCGGGAGAAACTAAGGGTGTGCGGATGCGGGCTTTCGCCAGCAGCCAGAAAGAATCGCTGGAAAACACATACTCCTGTTTTACTTTGCCGTCTACAATTAAAGAGAGGCCGTCGGGCACTTTTCTTTTTAAAGCTAAGGGGGTTGCACCGGAAAAGGCGTCGCTGTTATCCAGGTTTCTCTGCATATACTGCATTACGAAGAAAGCAACCTGCACTACCGCCAATAAAAGAATTAATAATATAAGCCATTTTTTGCTTTTCATTTTTCACCTATCAAAAAAGTAGAATCGAAGGTAGAGTGTACCACTTTTAAAAAAAAAGTCAAAACACTGACAATTTGCCTCCGGCGGCCCTGCCGGGGGCCAAACTTTTGAAAA
>JAGLSW010000915.1 GCA_023135565.1 Candidatus Aminicenantota bacterium
CCGGCAGGGCCGCCGGAGGCAAGCTCGACAGATTTCGACGAGACCGGTAAAGGGTAGAAAACTAAAAAAATTTAGCAAGGTTTTTTTGTACCGGTTGTCAAAGTGGTGATAGGAGAAAAAAATGAAAAAAGAAACTGTCGCCATAACCGGTATGTCCTGCGCTTCCTGTGTTTCCCGGGTAGAAACCGGTCTAAAGAAAAAAGCAGGGGTAATGGATGTAAAAGTCAACCTGGCTTTAGAAAACGCTGTTGTAGAATATGATGAAACCCTATTTTCTAAGCAGGAGATTGTCGAAACGATTAAAGATTCGGGTTACGGGGCAGTGCAGGCGGATACCGGGTCTGTAGACCGGGAAAAAGAGATACGCCGCAAAGAGATCGAAAAGCTAAAACGATCTTTTCTTTTATCCGCACTGCTGAGTTTGCCGCTAATCCTGGCCATGCTCAGCGGGCTATTGAAAATAGCGCTGCAATTCCTGCACAATCCCTGGTTTCAACTGGCCCTGGCCACCCCGGTGCAATTTATCATCGGGCGGCGTTTTTACAAAAACGCCTATCACAGCCTGAAAGCCAAAAGCCCCGGCATGGACGTATTGGTAGCCATGGGCACCAGTGCCGCTTATTTTTTCAGTATTTATAACGGTTTTTTTAAAACGCTTCCCGCCGGAGCGCACCCGGAACTTTATTTTGAAGCCTCGGCAATTATTATTACCCTGATCCTGTTGGGCAAGTATCTCGAAGCCGCTGCCAAAGGGAAAACATCGGAAGCCATCAAAAAACTCATCGGTTTGCAGCCCAAAATGGCCCGGGTGGTGCGTCAGGGTAAAGAGTTGGATATCCCCATCGAGAACGTTGTGGTTGGAGACAAGATACAGGTGCGGCCGGGCGAAAAGATTGCCGTAGACGGAACAGTTGTTACCGGGAACTCCGCTGTGGATGAAAGTATGCTCACCGGGGAAAGCCTGCCTGTGGAGAAGCTGCCGGGAGATACCGTGATCGGCGGCACTATCAATAAAAACGGTTTGCTCGTTTTTACAGCCGCCAAAGTCGGCAAAGACACCCTGCTGGCGCAAATCATCAAAGTAGTGGAAGAAGCCCAGGCATCGAAAGCCCCCATCCAGGAATTGGCGGATAAAGTGGCCGGGATTTTTGTACCCGTGGTGTTATTAATTGCCGCTGTAACATTCTTGACCTGGATGTTTCTTTTGGGCAATACCACTATGGCGATTATTGCCGCGGTTTCCGTGCTGGTGATTGCCTGTCCCTGCGCTTTGGGTTTGGCTACGCCTACGGCCATCATGGTGGGCACCGGCAAAGGTGCTGAAAAAGGCATACTCATCAAAAGCGGCGAAAGCCTGGAAAGAGCCTTTAAAATAGACGCCGTTGTTTTAGATAAAACCGGCACCATTACGAAGGGGAAACCGCAGGTCACGGATATTCTCCCAGCCCCGGGAGTGAGCAGCGAGGATTTGCTTTTTTGGGCCGCTTCCGCGGAAAAGGGATCGGAACATCCCCTGGCGCAAGCGTTGGTATTGAAAGCACAGGAGCTATCTATTCATTTAACCCAGCCGGGAGAATTCAGCGCAGTACCGGGAAAAGGCGTTTCCGCCGTAGTTGGGGAAAAAGCGGTGTTAGTGGGTACGCAGAACTTTATGAAACAAAATGACATTAACGTCGCTGCAGCAGCCGCAGCCCGGGACCTGGAAGCGGATGGAAAAACCGTGATGTATGCTGCATTCGATGGGGCGCTGGCCGGTATCATCGCAGTGGCGGACACGGTGAAAGAGGATTCGGCGGCAGCCATCCGGGAACTGCGCTCGCTGGGAATCGAAGTATTTATGATGACCGGTGATAACCGGCGCACAGCCGAAGCCATCGGCAGGCAGGTTGGAATAAAGCAAGATCATATTTTAGCGCAAGTGCTGCCGGAACACAAAGCCGCGGAAGTGAAAAAATTGCAGGACAAAGGATTCGTAGTGGCAATGGTAGGAGACGGCATCAATGACGCCCCTGCCCTGGCCGCCGCGGATATCGGCGCAGCCATGGGAACCGGCACCGATATTGCTATCGAGACCGGAGATATTACTTTGATGAACGGCAGTCTCAAGACTTTGATCACAGCCATCAGGTTGTCCAAAAAGACGATAGCGAAGATCAAACAGAATCTTTTTTGGGCATTTATTTATAATGCTATCGGCATACCTTTTGCCGCTTTCGGGTTATTGAGTCCTATTATTGCCGGGGCAGCCATGGCTTTTAGTTCGGTATCGGTAGTATCAAATTCCCTCAGTTTAAAACGTTTCAAGTAAAATAGAAAAATTAAATAAAAGTTTTTTGGCCTCGCGGCGCGGGGAGCCGATGAGGGGCTTTGGAGTAACAGATAAGCGTCACTCTTTCCTTCGAGACTCGATGTTCGGTGTTCGATATTCGATATTCTTTAAGCCCCCCTTGCCGCCGGAGGCAAGAAAATCCCCTCAGCTTAAAACGTTTCAAGTAAGCGGCTTGACATTTTGTTTAAGATAGCAAATAGTATTATCGCAACCGGGGCTACTGTAACCTGGGTTGCGATAAATGGAATTTTACTACTGCAAAAAAGAACTGGAAAACCTACAAATCCTCTATAAACACTTTGCGCTGGTTGGCATTGGGTATCGAGGATGTCGAAGAGTATCTGAAAAGATAGAGCACCACTGAAAACCGGAAATCAGTGGCTGCTGACCGGGAGTCGGTCTCTGGCAACCGACCGTCGGTCTATACTGACCGGGAGTCGGTCTCTGATGACCGACCGTCGGTCTATACTGACCGGGAGTCGGTCGTTGGTGACCTGCAGTCGGTCGATACTTCCAGCTATCGGCTTAGACGAACAGGATAGTTATTTACCAGAAAAAAAATTGACCGTTAAAGCAAAAAGTACTACCTGGTTTTTAAGCGGATCAAATATATCAGGAAGAACTCTTTGGTAAAGCTTCGACGGTATAGTCAGTGAGGTTCTTTTGCTCTACGTCAAAACCGATGCCTATCAGGACGACCTCCTTTCCCGAGGCCATATACTTCTCAAAATATTTGTTCTCTTTTACCTGGGTTAGAGCCTGTGCCGCCGTGCCCATCTTGAATTCCAAAATATAAATGTGGCTGCCGGTCTCGATAACCGCATCTATCCGGCCTTTGTTAGTATAAACCTCGGCCTGGATAACCACCCCTAAAAGCGTGAGCACAAGATAAATTACACTGTGATAATAAGCTTCCCTGTTCTTGATGAATATGTGCGCCGGGATAGCGGCAAATAAAGATTTTAATATAGTTATAAATCCTTCGAGATCATTGCTCTCGATCTTCTCTATTAGATCGAAAACCGTATTGCCCGCTTCGTTGGGAAACTTGCCGGTAAAATCCGCCAGCACATGCTTCAACAAAGACTCTTTTACTTCGATGTTGGGAAAAGTAAGAAAATAACGGCTGCGGGTAACCGACAACTTCTCTACCCGGCCCACCGTTAAATACCCGGTCTGGAAAAGAAGAGATACGGCGTTTAAGCGCTCTATATCATAAGATTCAAACACACTGCTGTCCGTGCTGTAATTCTCCAACTCTTCTATGCGCACATCATGTTCCCGGATGGTCTTGATAAGAAAAGTCGGCGTACCGGATGCAAACCAAAAATTACCGAAACTGTTCTCAGTAAAAAGATTCAATATAGAAAAAGGATTGTATACGAAATTTTCCCCATCCCAGGAATAACCGTTATACCAGCGGCGTATTTTTTCCAATAATTCTTCTTTCCCGATACCTAATTCCGCGGCCATTTTTTCTATATTTTGCGCAAAATAGCGCCGCAGTTCTGCTTCGGTGTAACCCAGCAATTGGGAAAAACTCTTAGAAAGCGTAATATCCCGCAAATTATTCAACCCCGAAAAAACCGATACTTTCGAGAATTTGGACACCCCGGTAATAAAAACAAATTTGATGTGTTTGTCGGCGGCTTTTATCACCGAGTAGAATTCCCGTAATACGTCTCTATTCTTTGCCGCGATTTCTTTTTCTTCGATCCTGTCGATAATAGGTTTATCGTATTCATCTATTAAAACGACCACCTTTCCCTGGCCGGATACTGCTTCGATAAGCTGCGAAAAACTCTCTTTATAATCTTTCTCTTTATCGAGTTTTATCCCGAAAGCCCGGGCTTTATCCTCTAATAACCGTTTGATAGAAGCTTCGAGGACGTCCGCCGTTTTATAACTTATTTTGGTAAAGTCGATAGAGATCACCGGGTAGTTTCTCCATTCGATTTTGTCGTAAATCCACAAACCGGCAAACAGTTCTTTATTCCCGGAAAATAGCTCTTCAAGGGTCGAAATCAGCAGCGACTTCCCGAAACGGCGGGGCCGGGAGAGAAAATAATACTGCTCCCCCCGGGCCAGGATATTATAGATATCTTTAGTTTTGTCTACGTACAGGTAATTTCCTTTGATGATTTTATCGAAGGTTTGGATGCCGACAGGTAAATTTTTCATGTCACTATTATAGTATTAAAAGGGGTTATTATCAACCCTGCACGGCTAAGCCCGGATTTCCTATCAAATTGCCTCCGGCGGGTCAGAACCTTTTTGAAAAAAGGTTCCGACACCTCCAAAAACTTCTCATGAGCGATACGCTTCTCAGCACGAGAAACGCCCTTTATAGGCTCCTGCCGCGCAGCGGCTTATAGGCCGGGGTCGCCGACCCCCCGCGAAGCGGCTTATAGGGTGGCTTATACCCTGCCCACGTGGTGGGCCGCCGCACCACCGGCGCACTTCTCGATCTTCTTTTTGGCTTTGTGAATAAGAGACTCTACCGCGGAAAGCGAAACTTTCATGATTTCGGCAATCTCCTTTTGTTTTAGATTGTCGTAGTGAAAGAGATAAAATGCCGTTTTTTCCCTGGCCGATAATAAGCCGATACAATGTTCCAATACTTCGATTTCCTTTTCTTTTATTTCCTCTGCTTCCAGTTTGACAGCCGGGTCTATTGCGGCTTCGGACGTGTCGCCGGGCGCCTCTTTGAAATTAGCTATATTTTCAAAAGAGATAAATTCCACTATCTTTTTTCTTTTGATATAATTGATAAGCGTGTTGACGCCAATACGGTAAATCCAGGTGTACAGGTTCGCTTCCCCTTTAAAACCCGGTAATTTTTTCATGACCTTTATGAATATTTCCTGCACCAATTCCTCTGCCTCTTGTTTGTCATTGCTCAAATAAAAGAGACACAGCTTGTAAATCTTCTGATAGTAGGCAGAGATTATTTTTTCGATGTTCATATGTGCACTTGCCTCCGGCGGCCCTGCCGGGTGACGCCCCCATTAAATTGAAGCTGGGGGCCGCGGCACACCGCACCTTCAAAAAA
>JAGLSW010000916.1 GCA_023135565.1 Candidatus Aminicenantota bacterium
CGCCCCCCCACGCGAGTGGGGTTTTCCAGGTCTTGACAAATCTCCTGTAATGCAATAAGATAAAAACATGGAAAATAAATCGACTTACCGCAAACCGGATCGAATATTCGAAAACGCGGGAACTGTAAACCGGGAAAATGCCTACTATGTGCCTTTGGAAAATGTGGTAAACGTTAATAAACAGGACATCAAAACCATGGTAGACTCAGGTAGGTATTTTTCCATATTTGCTCCCAGGCAGTGCGGTAAAACCACCTTTTTGGAAAGCGTTCGCAGCGAGCTGCACTCGGATCCCACTTATGCGGTGTTAATACTGAGTTTCCAGGAATATAAAAATTTAGAAAGAGAGGAATTTTATGCGCAGGTAGAGGCAGAACTCTATGAAAAATTAACAGGCCGGTTAAAAGAAGTCCGCTGTGAGAAAACCGACATAGTCAGCCGGTTTTTAAAGAGCCACCGGTTGACGAACCACCTCTCTCTCAGGAAGTTGTTCGAGGAATTAAACCGCATCATCGAATTTAAAAAGATTGTCGTTTTCATAGACGAATTCGACGGCATCCCCCTGAGTGAATTGGAAAATTTCCTGGCTACCTTGAGAACCTTATATCTAAAGTATAAAAAAATAGAGCAAAAAGCCCTTTATTCCATAGGGCTGGTGGGAATCAGGAATATAACCAAACTCATCGTAGGCGGCGTATCGCCTTTTAATATTGCCGACCAGGTGGACCTGCCGCCTTTCTCTTTAAAGAATGTACGCGAGCTTTTTTTACAGTATACGGCAGAGACGAACCAACCTTTCAGTGAAGCAGCGGTAAAAAAAATTTATGAAGAGACAACCGGACAGCCCTGGTTGGTCAACCGGTTGGGAACCATTCTTACAGTAGACGTCAAACCCGGAACTACGGCCCCTATCGAAGAGCAGGATGTGGAAGAAGCGATACAAATGCTGTTAATAGAGAGGAATACTCATTTCGACAATCTTTATGAGAAAGCCAAACTGTACAAAGAGACCTTTGTAAAGATCGTATTCAACGGCGTCAAATATAGTCCTGATGATGAGGATCAAACCTGGTTAGAGCAGTATGGATTGATTAAGAAAAAAGAGAGGAAAGCGGTAGTCGCCAATAATATTTATAAGGAGAGGTACATCGAAACGTTTTTCGACGAAGCCAGGGTGCCGGAAGACCTGACTGCCGCGGCATATTTGCTGCCCGGCGACTTTTTGGACATGGAGAGGATCCTGCTTGATTTTGAACAATATATCACCCGGATAGGGGTAAGCGCCTTTTACCGGGAAGAGAAGCCTTATGAAAAAACCGGGCAATTTTTGCTCACCGCCTATTTGTATCGATTTGCCGGGAGCGGCGGTGATTTGCGTTACGAAGTGAAGAGCGGTTTAGGCAGGATGGACATCCTGCTGACCTATAAAGGAAAAAAGTATGTCATAGAAACCAAAGTGAACCGCTATGAAAATATCGACAGGATATTGGAAAGCGGAATTGCCCAATTAGCGGGGAAATACCTGACCAGCGAAAGTGTGGATGAGGGTTATTTAGTTATTTTCGACACCAGGAGGGCGGTAGGAGTAATGGTGGAGCCGCGGGTTCACCAACTGGAAAACAAAAAGGTGACCAGTTTTATTATTTGCATCGGCAGGGAAGCGGGTAAATAGTCCCCGACACCGGGATTCCCCCAAAATACTGCTGGAAAAGAGGTTGGCGTTTCCCCGGTTGCCAAAAAAACGGTTTAGTACTATAATAAGGGCATGAAGCAAAACAATGAAATAATGAAAAAATTACCCCTGGGGATACAGACATTCAGCAAACTCATTACAGGAAATTATCTCTATGTGGATAAAACCGAAGAAATCTACAACCTCGTCAATGGCGGGGAATATAATTTTTTGTCCCGCCCGCGCCGCTTCGGGAAGTCAGTCTTAGTGTCTACTTTGAAAGAAATCTTCTCCGGGAATAAAGAGCTTTTTAAAGGGCTGTGGATTTACGACAAAATCGAATGGACCCAACACCCGGTAATCTATATCGATTTTTCAAAAATAACAAACAAAACCCCTGAAATGCTGGAAGACGCACTGCACAGCCTGATCGACACAACAGCGGCAGACAACGATATTCAACTGTCCCAGGGCGTTTTATTAAAAGAAAGATTCGTAGAATTAATCAAAAAAATATCCGCCAAAGGCAGGGTAGTCATCCTTATCGACGAATACGATAAACCCATAATCGAACACATAGAAACCGATAACATCGAAACAGCAAAAAATAACCGCCGGGTGCTGAAAAATTTCTTCGAAGTGATTAAAGCTTCGGATCAGTACCTGCGCTTCGTGTTCATTACCGGGGTGTCGAAATTTTCGAAAGTATCGGTGTTTTCCGGCCTCAATAATTTACGCGATATTACCCTTTCCAGGGAATTTTCTACGCTCCTGGGCTATACCGGGCCGGAGTTGGAACGCTATTTTGGACCTTATATAGAGCGTATGCAGAAAAAACGGGGAATAACCGGGAACCGCTTGATCGACGCCATCCGGGAGTGGTATAACGGCTATTCCTGGGACGGGGAAAATTTTGTTTATAATCCTTTCTCTATTTTGAGTTTGTTTACAGAGAATATTTTTAAAAATTTCTGGTTCTCATCGGGCACGCCCGGTTTTTTGATCGAAGCCATCAAGAAGCAGCAGAGCAAAATAATGGATTTCGAAAATTTGCCGGTGAAAAGTTATATCTTCGACTACTATGATTTCGGGAATTTGGAAATCTCGGCCCTGCTGTTTCAAACCGGCTACCTGACGGTCAAAAAAATCACCCTCAAAAATTTTGAAGAGACGCACCATTTATCTTATCCCAACAAAGAGGTGCGGGATTCTTTTTTGGCTCATCTTTTTTGGGAGTATACGCAGCAGGAAATGACTCCCGGCGCCCGGCTTCTCGAACAAATCGGGAAAGCCATAAATGCCGGTGACATCGAGAGATTCATACAGGAGATCAAATCCCTGTTTGCGTCCATTCCGTACCATATTTTTATCGGTGAGCGGGAAGCCTATTACCACACGATTATCTATTTAATACTAAAATTGAACGGGGCCGTGGTACGTTGTGAAGAGTCCACCAATATCGGGCGCATCGACGCCGTAGTGGAAACAGGAGAGAAAATCTACGTGATGGAATTCAAGATAGGAAGCGAGCAGGAAGCTTTAGAACAGATCAAAGCGAAAAAGTATTATGAAAAGTATTTAGGGAAAGGGAAGGAGATTGTACTTTTGGGTATCGGTTTCGATGTTGAGAAGCGGAACGTCGGCGATTACCTGCTGGAGAGTATTCCCAAAGGCGGTTAAATATATTTTAATGGCGGAAATATTAGTTGTTTTAGAAATAATGTATTTTTTGATATGTATAATAATTAAAGGATAAAAATAAATTATATTTCTATAATAAATGTAATTTTTACCTGGGTGTTTAACAATATTACCCGGGGAAATATTTGTTTTTTAAGGGAAAGGATTTTCTTTTTGAATAATAGGGGAGTTGGAAAAAATCGTAAGTGTTTTAGAACCCCGAGTCATTGCAACATATAATTCTTTTGCGGAAAGATCATCCGCATTTAAGATAATGGCATGATCGAATTCAAGCCCTTTGATTAACAAAACCCTGGATACCTATAGCGCTCACCTAAATTGAC
>JAGLSW010000917.1 GCA_023135565.1 Candidatus Aminicenantota bacterium
AAAAAGGTTCCGACACCTCCAAAAACTTTTGTTGAGCGAAGAGCTTTTCTGCCTAAAGAAACGCCTTTCGTCGGCTGCCCGCGCCGCGGGTACCCCTGGCCCTCCGCAAAAACTTTTGATAAGGGGGGTAAAAACGAATATCTTAAAAATATCAACGGGGGAACCTCTTGTTAATCAAATCCGCCAGCAGCCCGATCATCAAAATAATCACCGAAAAAATAAATAACATCACTGTGGTGTCGGTCAGGTTGATATTGTATATATCCCAGCCTAATGAGAAAAAAGTAAGAAACATAGTCATAAAAAAAATGGGCATGAATATCCGCAGCGGGTTAAACAACATGGTAATCCTCAATATCAAGAGAATAAAATTATAAGTGTCTTTGATGGGGTGAATCTTTGAACGCCCTTTTCTTTTAAAATAATCGATGGTGATGTTTTTGGTACGATAGTTTCCCATTATCAGCGCCAATGTCAGGGTTGTGGTAAAAGAAAAACCGTTGGGAAAGAAATTCCAGTACTTGCGGGCAATCTCTTTTTTAAAGATTCTCATGCCGGAATTCACGTCGTTGATTTTCCTTTTTACTAAGTAGGAAGAGAAGCGGTTCAGGAACCATTTGGCCGGGCGGCGCAGCAGGGGGATAGCTCTTATTTTTCCTGTTCTTGTGCCCACCACCATGTCATATTTTTCCATGTGCTCGAAAAGATCGGGGAATCGTTCGATGGGGTAGGTGCCGTCCGCGTCGGTGATGCCGATCCAGGAGAAACTGCTTGTTTCGATGCCGTTTTTGATAGAAGCCCCGTATCCTAAGTTAAAATCATTAGCCAATATTTTTACTTCTTTGCAGGTTATCTCTGTTAATTTTTCCGCGGTATCGTCGGTAGAGGCATCGTTTACGATAATGATTTCAAAATCCCTTTCGCTTTGCCGCATCACCCCGTGCAGTTTTTCGACGGTTTTCAAAATACTGTCAGCTTCGTTGTAGCAGGGGATGATAATTGTTATTCCCCGGTCTGAGTTTTTTTTCATTTTTTTACCTGTGTGCGTTAATTTCAAAATCATTATACCATGAACGAACCGCTATTGCCAATAATAATGTGTTGACATTATCCGCAAACAATGTTACAATACGTCGGTAGTTATGAACAATTACCTGCATATTGTAACAAACAAGGAGATAATAATGAGAACGTCAAAGGCAGGCGATGTCCTTGAGATTATAAGGGAAACAGGTATCCTGCGTCCGCGTGATCTGGATGCCCACGGCATTCAGCGAGAGTATCTCATCAGGCTTTATAAACAGGGACTTATAAAAAGAAGCGGTAGGGGGCTTTACACACTAAATGAAGCAAATATTAGTGAACATCACAACCTGGCAGAGGTAAGCAAAAAGACAGCCAATGGTGTAATCTGCCTGCTGTCGGCCCTCCATTTTCACGAACTGACGACTCAAATCCCCTTCGAGGTGTGGATCGCTGTCGATAATAAATCGAGAAAACCGAAACTCGATAGTGTAGCGCTGCGTGTCGTGCGATTTTCGGAAAAATCCCTACATGCCGGGGTCGAGGAGCATATAATTGAAGGTGTGAGAGTCCGGGTATATAATCCCGCTAAAACAGCGGTGGACTGTTTTAAATTCCGCAATAAAATCGGGCTGGATGTGGCGCTGGAAGCGCTCAGGGACTGCTGGGATAATAAAAAATGCACAATGGATCAACTCTGGGAATATGCGGTTATATGCCGTGTGTCTAATGTGATGCGTCCATACCTGGAGAGTTTGGGATGAGTTTGGCGGAATCTGTGCGGCAGCGCCTATTAAATTTATCACGGGAAACAGGCGACACTTTTGATCTTGTTTTTACCCGGTTTGCCCTTGAACGGCTGCTTTATAGGATAAGTAAATCGAAATGGGGGAAGGATTTTTTATTAAAAGGAGCCATGCTGTTTAATATCTGGTATGATAGCCCTCACAGACCCACGAGGGATCTTGATCTGATGGCATATGGGAGTACTAGCGCAGATCATTTGCGGCAGGTATTTCAAGCTATCTGCAATTTAGAAGTAGAACCGGACGGCATCGAATTTGCGCCCGAATCTGTTTCTTGCAGCGAGATCCGGGAAAGAAACGTTTATTTAGGTATTCGTATAAAACTGCTGTCTGAGTTAGCCGGAGCGAAACTCCGCCTACAAATAGATATCGGTTTTGGAGATGTTATCGTCCCTGAGCCGGAACAAATTACCTATCCTACGCTGCTTAAGTTCCCGGCTCCCCGGCTTCGTTCATATTCAAGGTATACGATGGTGGCGGAGAAATTCCAGGCAATGGTAATGCTCGGTATTGCCAACAGCAGGATGAAGGACTTTTATGATACCTGGATAATGGCCGGGGAGTTCGAGTTTTCGGGAGAGGTACTCTACCGGGCGGTAGAAGCCACATTTAACCGGCGGTCAACGCCAATTTTTTCAAAAGCGCCCATTGCTCTAACAGACACTTTCTCAGGAGATAAAATAAAACGAACTCAGTGGAACGCTTTTTTGCGCAAGAATCGTCTCGATACGAAAGGAAAGAGTTTTGAAGATATAGTAAAATTCTTGAATATTTTTTTTATGCCGGTAGTTTCGGCGTTGTATAAAAAAGCAGGTTTCGACTGCCATTGGCCGCCCGGCGGTCCGTGGATGCAGCCTGATTAATTAAAAGGTGTATGTGCCTTTGAGAGAGAGACGGAATCCGCTGAAATCGATGCTCTCTACGATGTTTAGTCCCTGGATTTCGATCTCTTCATAAGAATAATTCTTCGCCATCTCGATGCCGACGCCGAACTTCTGCCAGCGGAAAAGTACGCCGCCGCCAAGGTAAAGACCGGGTACGGTGGCGCCGCCCTTCTCCCGGTAGGTTTCCGAATATTTCAAAAAAAGACTGCCACCTTTAAGATAAAAATCCACCCTTTTGTCGGCGGAAAAACTGTGCAGGCGCAGCCGGTACTGTACGCCCAGGGCAAAATGCGTCTCTTTGTAAGTAAGAGGCGTACTGTCATAAGTGGATAAACCTTCGTGGGACACCGCGCCCACATCGAAAAAGAAACCCACGTGCCGGGTGAAGAAAAAAACCGCCCCGAAACCGGGAACGGTACTCTTCGCCCCATATAACTCTTTAAATAGTTCGTCGTTTTTGCCGTAGCTGCCCAGGGAGATACCTACTTCGATGTCCACCGGGAAGGCCTGCATAACCAAAACTACCATCATAAACAAAACGCTTAAAATAACTCTTGTTGTCTTTATCTCGATTTTCATTTTTTCTTTTTTCCTCCGGGTTTTCGCGGGCCTTTACTTCCTCGAAAGAGAGGCAAAATCGACCAGCTCATCTTCCTGGTTGTAAGCGAAAATCTTATAACGATAGGCTTCTTTTCCCAATACGAAGGGCCTGAATTCTATATCGTATTCGGTTTGCCCGGGTACGCCCGTTATCTCGGTTACAAATTCGTAATCTGCTTCGTTTTCTTCAGCTTCCTCGCTTTCTTCGTCTTCTGCGGAACCGGTAAACTTCCTGTACAGGTGGAATTTCGCTATATAAGGAGCCAGCGCCGCGTCTACCGAAAACTGGACACGGTGCACATTAAAACCCCAAAACATCGATCTTTCGATAACCGAGTCGTATTCTCCCTGCAGGGTGAAATGTTGACAAAAGATTTCTTCGGCAGAGCCTTCGCTCAGGTCGTATTCACGCAGGAAACCGTGATAATTGGGCATATGCACAGGGATATCCGCCGGGATGACGCTGGCTGCAGGTACGGCTTTTTCTAAGAAGGACCTGCCGCTGCCGGACATGCTAACCTGCCGGTGAACGGCGCAGCCGCCGGGAACCGCTCCTTCGCCGTCCAGCATGTAAAAATATCTACTGTTGGTGCTCATTAACATGCCGCCGTTATTCAGCGATAAGAGGGAGAATATACCGTCAGGGCCGGAGTGATCGTATTCCCTGGCCCAGAGGACGGCGCCGTCTAAGTCCGTTTTGACCAATACCGGTTCGGCTAAAATTTCTTCTGCCCCGGTTTCCGCATTGGTGGTGGTTATTCTTTTGCTTAAACCGATGGTGTAACCTGCCGCGCCGGCCAGCAGGTGGGCGTCCCGGTTCCAGGAAATTTGCGCGTCCGATTGAAACTGCCTGACCCACAACAATTGCCAATCGGCAGTGAATTTCCACAGCATGGGGGTGCGGTTCCTGGTAATGCCGTCGAGTTCGGTTTTTCTTTCCAGCATCAAAAGCGTGTAACCGCCGTCCTCTTCTTCGCTGCTGAAATCCCATGAGAATTCGCTCGAAAAACGGGTTTTATTTTTTAGATAGCCTGCCGGTTCTTCTTCACCGGGTACGGAAGCCGTCCGCTTCACGAAAACGGGCGTTTCGTAAAGGTCGCTTAACGACAGGGGATCGTAATAACCTATAATATTCTCTACTACGTCGGAGCCGCTCATTTTCATAACGAATATGCCTTGATAGATGGTTCCCTGCACTCGTACGCCGCCGCTTTTCACTATCACATAATGATCGCTGTCTATCGCTGTTAAAGCGGTTTCTAAGGAGAAAAACCTGCCGTCTACCGGCCTCATGCCGAGACGCCGGGCGCTTAACAGTTTGGCCTCTTTCGAGAAAGTGACAACCACGATGTTACCGATTTGATTGCCCGGGTCCTCGAAACCCACTAACTTGATCTTATCGCCAACCTGGAGTAGGTAACGCAGATGGAAAATATGGGGTTTCAGGCTGATGGCTTCCACGAAAAGCACTTCGCCTTCGCGGGTAAACCTGATAATTTTATATAGATCGACAATCGTATTTTCTTCATCGTACATAAACGCCAGACTAAAAAAAGTGCCGTCATCTAACCGGATGGTTTCCTGTAATTCGATAGGTGCGGTGTTTCCTCTTAAGAAAACCCCCTGCTTAGAGATTTTACCTTTAATATCGAATATAGTGAATTCAGGTCTGAGAGAGAGGAAGGTGCCGGTTTTGGCATCGTAGAAAAGCTGTTGGTCGCCGGCGTCTAATTGTTTGATCCAGGATTCGCCGGTCAGGTGAGCGGCAGCGAGTACGAGCAGTAAGAAAAGAATCAAAAGCCCGGATTTTTTCATCGGTGGACCTCCTTAGTAAGAAATAGTGGGGAACGTGGTTCCCTAATAGATAATTAATAAAGGCATTATTTTATCATATTTGCGGCGGAACGGCAATAGCGCCCAGTGTAACTATTCAGTTCCGGGAAAA
>JAGLSW010000918.1 GCA_023135565.1 Candidatus Aminicenantota bacterium
GGGTAGAACGGGCGTTGGTAGACCTGCGCCATGTTACAGTGGGCGACGGGATGCGCGTCGATACCCTGCGCTGTACCGTGCTGGCGCTCAGGGAGCAGGTGGAAAACAAATTAGGGGCTCTGCCGTTGAATTTGGTAGAGATGTGCGGATTGCTGGAACTTTTTCCCGGTCTGGTACTGCCCGTGGAACTGCGCGAAGAGTCCAGCGTTTTTTTAGACCTGCAAAAAAAGAAGGGCGTAGGCGTTATCGGCCGTATGCTGCGCAAGGCCCGGCAAATTGCCGAAGGGGGCGAACTGCGTGACTATGTACAGGGGCTTATTGTCAGTATGTCGCGCACTGTCGAGGATATCGAAGCCGCCGTAGCCACCGCGGAACGGGCCGTGGGCAAGGTAGAGATTCCTATCATTCCCCTTTTCGAACGGGGCGGCGACCTGGACGAAGCCCCGGGTACGGTAGACCGTATTTTGTCCCGGGGCCTGCCGGTTTTATACAAGAACCGGAGGCAGCCGGGGAAATTGGAGATCATGTTAGGCTACTCCGATACGTCCAAGCGGATGGGCGCTTTTGCCAGCCGCCGCCGTATTGCCCTGGCAATGCACGAACTAACCGCCGTCTGCCGCAAGCATAGTATAGAGCCTATTTTTTTCCACGGTTCCGGCGGGTCCGTGACCAGGGGCGGCGGTTCTATCGTGGAGCAGTTGGCTTCCTGGCCCGGGGCAGCCCGGCAAATCGTAAAACTCACAGTGCAGGGCGAGATGGTGGAACGCAGCATGTCTACGCCGCAGATATTTCGCCGCAGCGTAGAACGTCTCCTGACCGCGGCGCGCACCCTGCCGCCCCGCTTAACCGCGGTAAAACACCCGGTACTGGACGAATTAGGCGCCCGTTCCGCCGCTGCTTTCGAGACCCTGGTGCAGGAAACGGATTTCCTGCATTTCATGAAGCAGGCGACTCCTTACCCTGATTTGTGTGTTTTGCATTTAGGCTCCCGGCCCGCGCATCGGCCCGGTAAAGATGCTGCTGCAGCCGGTCTCGGTTCATTACGGGCTATTCCCTGGGTGTTGTGTTTTACACAGGGGCGTTTGTTGGTGCCGTCGTGGTACGGCATCGGCACGGCTTTTGCCGAACTGAGCCGCCGCCCGGAGAAATTGGCAAAAATAAAAGAAGCTTTCGATACGGACCTGGCTTTTAAGGGATTTGTCAAGCTGATGGGGTTTTCCTTAGCCAAAGGCGACCGGGCGGTTTTTTCTTTTTTCGTGGACACCTTGACGCAGGAACCGGCGTTACTGGATGTCAAAGAGCAGTTGTTGGCGGAGGAGCAGCGCGTGGCGCATATGGTGCACACTTTGTCCGGTGAGGAGAGTTATTTGTGGTTCCGGCCCTGGTTGGCTGAGAGTATTTTGCTGCGGGGCAGTATTATTCACAGCCTATCGGCTTTAGAAGTCAAGGCGCTGCGTCAGCGGCACAGCGGCGTCCGCGAGGAAGGCAACGACGAATTGCTGCGTATAGCCATAGCGGGTACAGCCATCGGCATGTTAACCACAGGCTGAAAAAGAAAGCGCCCGGCTTCGCAGCGGGTGAGCGCTTTTGATTTTAGATTATAAGAAGTTTTGTTCAAACTTTTTCAAAAGTTTGGCCCCCGGCAGGGCCGCCGGAGGCAAAATAGAACCGGAAAAGTCCAAATCCCGGGGATGCTGATTGGACGGGCTGATTCGATGTTCGGAAGATCGATGGCGATGTTCGGAGCACCGATTTAATGCTCAGAAGGTCGCTGCTGATGATCAGACCTGGAATCGCGATGAAAAACAAAATTTATCCGGGCTGTTCCCGGAGTTCTTGCCCGTCCCCAAAAATTTGCCACCGCCCCCTGACTTGTATCATTCCAACATTCCAACGCACCGAGATCGGATTTCTAAGTCGAACCTAAATGAAAGTGTACTTTGCTTTAAGTCGAACTTAAATACAAGTGCACTTTACTTTAAGTCGAAAAAAGGCCAGGATACCCGGGGAGATACCGTTAGCCTACTTTGAAATTACCCGGCCTCCGGCGGCCCTGCCGGG
>JAGLSW010000919.1 GCA_023135565.1 Candidatus Aminicenantota bacterium
TCCCCCCCCCCCCCCAAAAAAACGATACGAAATAAAATAATTGCCGGTAGGTGCAATCAGCGACGGTTAAAAAACAGGGGGAAAGGGGTAAAGTGGAAAGTGGTAACCTATAATGAACGGGCAAGGCGAAAGCCACCGAGGTACCAGCGATCGCTGGGGACCTGGAAAGAGCGAAAGGACGCTCGGCAGTACCTGGCGGAATCGTTCCAGGAGCCGCCGCGCAGGACACGGAAGGAGCCATCCTCATGCCCACGCCATTCGTCTTTAAGCTCATCCGGATATTCTCCATGCCAGTCCCAGCACCAATCCCATACATTGCCCAGCATATCGAAAAGTCCCCAGGCATTGGCACGCTTGTGTCCCACTCCCTGGGATAAACTCCCTGAATTCTTATCATACCAGGCGATCTCTTCTATATCGCCATACCTCTCCCCGCTGCTGCCCCCATGGCAGGCATGCTCCCACTCCACTTCCGAAGGCAGGCGAAAGCCATTGGTATCCCAATCACATTCGACAATATCCCCTTTTATCGTATACACCCTTTTGTAACCCGCTTCATCGGAAAGACGATTGCAAAAATCTATAGCATCAAACCAGGACACACTTTCAACCGGCCTGTCATCTCCCTCAAAATGACTCGGGTTCTTACCCATCACTTTTTTATACAAATCCTGGGTAACAGGATATTTATCCAAAAGGAAAGACTTAACTTTTGTTTTTAATTCATTCCCGGAACGCTCATCTTTCATTAAAATCTTTTCGCCGGCGGGGATATTCTTCATACGGCGCTCCATAATTTCCCGGAAGCTAACCGGTTTCGATTCGGATTCATCTTCAACCGCAGCAGTAACTGCCAGCAGGCGCACATAATCACGCACTTCTTCTTCGCTTGTGAAACCTTTATCCTTTACTTTTTTCCCATCTACCGTCCTGGTTTCCAAAGCCAGAATAGCAGAGATTTTATCTATATTGGGCCGTTCAAAAAGGTCCAACTTCTCAATGGGTATAAACTCTTCAGGGCTTTTCTCTACTTTCTTTGATCGTTCTTCCTCTAAAACCTCTTCCCCGGCCTTTCCTATTTTCTCTTTCTTTTCATGCTCGACTTTTGCTCTATCTTTTAGATAAGCCTGGATAAGCAGCAGTAAACTTGGCGTCCTGCCGATAACCTGGTACAACGAAGGAAACACGAAAGCAAGCAGGGTGGTTTTAACCAAAAGCTCAGGCCGGTATTGTTCTTCTCCGGCCACCCAAAAAGTATAAGAAAGATTGTTGACAAACCGTTTTAAAGAGCGGGGATTATCGCCCAAGGCTTCGTGGATGGTGGGAAGATAAGGTTTTACCTCTTTTAAATCCTCTAAATAATCTTCCACCATGCCGTGCAGCATGCCCTTATCCGGGGGCGGCAGGGTAAAAGGAAACTGGATGATCTTATCTAAATAATCCTCTTCCAATTCAAGAGGCGTAGATTGCACTTCCCTGTAGAGTTCCCGGTAACGCGCCCGGATGCCCCTTTCGATCACTTCGCGGGCTACGCCGATGACAAACACAAAACCGGGGATATCGAGCATCACCTTGAGCCCTTCTAAAAGCTTGACCGCTTTCTCCGGCAAACAGCGGTCTAAATCGTCGATAAACACCACGATTTTTAACTCCATCCCCGCCGCTGCGCTGTGCAGCTTAGAAAGCAAACTATAGTAAAGGGATTCATATTTTTCCACCAGGGCTTCATTACTATTCATTTTAGCCGCTTCGTCCCTCTTCGCCTTTCTCCTGCGGCCCTCTTCCGCCGCTTCCTTGAAGCTAAACTTCGTCTCTAAAAAAAGAGGTATTTTAATTTTGCCTTCCAGCCCGTAAGCCAGGGCAGTGGGTACATCAGCCAACTGCTGTAAAAAAGCGGCTGTCTTGCTTGCGATTTTGCTTTTTGCTGTTTTCTTTTTTTCCTCGAATGCCTTCGAAGCAGCAGCCAGCGTATGAAAAAAAGGCACGATGATATGCTCTTCCCCGGTGAACTGCCAGGGATTGAACCAGACTGTAAGTATATCTTGCCCGTTATTTCCGGCGGTATCGAGATCGATCAATTTTTTTTCGATCTGCCGCAGCATACTGGTCTTGCCCTGGCCCCACTGACCGAAAACACCGATGGTAAAAGAACCTCCCGCCTGTACCGAGCGGATCATCTCCACCAGACCGGCGCTGTGCTTGCTGTAGCCGATGCCGTCATCCGCTGAAAAATCATCGCCCACAACCACCATGCGCCTGTTTTTGTTTTTACTCCCTGTTTTTGCAGCCTTCATTTTCTCCTCCTAATTATTTCCGGGTAGAAAATATTTTCCCGCCAATACTAAATAATACCAAAAATAAAGAAAATAATCAATACTCGACAATAATCCGGATTTTCTAACAACTTTGCCTCCGGCGGCCAAAACCCTTTTGAAAAAGGGTTC
>JAGLSW010000092.1 GCA_023135565.1 Candidatus Aminicenantota bacterium
GCCGGAGGCAGAGTAATTTCATAGTAGACTAAAACACGGGCAGCACCCCCGGACTTGACAGGGAGCGCTGATTTTAATAAAATTGGTTTTCATGAAAAAAGCAAAACTAATACGATACTTGAAATATATTATAGTCAATATCCTTATCGCCGCCCTAATTTCCATCCTGATGATCAGGTACGTGGTCTCAGCTTATAAAATCGAGGGCAGTTCCATGAACTCGGTACTAAAAGACCGGGAAAGAATCCTCATATATAAACTGGCTGTCAAAAATGGAAACATCGAGCGTTTCGATATCGTTGTGCTGCGTAAACCGGGAAACCCCGGCAGTTCTATCATCAAAAGAGTGGTCGGCCTACCGGGCGAGGTTATCGAAATAAAAAAGGGCGACGTCTACATAGATTCCAAAAAACTGCCCCAACCTTTCCTTAAAAAAGAAAATAATTTCACGGGAATTCATATGAATCCCCTGCTTATACGCCGGGGTCACTATTTCCTTATCGGGGATAATAGGAAATTCAGCAGGGACTCCCGCTATTTCGGCGAAGTGCCGGGAAGCGATATACTGGGGAAAGCGACCTTTAGATATTGGCCCCTGTCGAGATTAGGAAAAATCGAATGAAAAAATCAGCTTCTTTTATTATTATTGCTGCGTTCCTGTCGGCCATCATGATCGGTACATTCCTACTGAGACTGCCGGCAGCCACAGTGAGCGGCTCTATCGCCTTAGAAGACGCCTTTTTTACCTCTGCTTCCGCGATAACCGTCACCGGCCTTATCGTAAAAGATACGGCGACGGATTTTACTTTCTTCGGACAATTAGTCATCCTGCTGCTGCTGCAATTCGGCGGGTTAGGGTTTATGACCTTCTCCACATTGGTGATACTGCTGTTCGGCAAATCCATCTCCCTGCAGGATAGCTCGATCATCGAGAACGATTTCACCGGGGGCAGACATAAAAATATAAAAGACCTGATAAAGAAAATTTTCTTAATGACTTTCTCTTTCGAATTATTAGGGGCGGCAGCCCTCTATTTCCAGTTCCCACATTTAGCGCCGGGGGAAAGGGTGTTTTCCGCTGTGTTTCACTCTATCTCCGCTTTTTGTAATGCCGGTTTTTCCATCTTTTCCAACAATTTCGAAGACTATATTGCCAATCCCGGTTTTAATTTCATCATTATCCTGCTTATCATTTTAGGGGGGATGGGTTTTTTAGTTTTAGATGAAATCTTTATGTTTTGCAGGAGAAAGATAAAAAGATTTTCAAAATTTTCTTTGCATTCTAAATTAGTTATTATCTCCAGCGCCACATTGGTATTTACCGGTTTTTTCGTTATTTTAATCGAGGAACTGCTAAACGAAAACAATACGCTCTCTTTCGGCACAAACGTCCTGTCCGCCCTTTTCCAATCGGTCACTGCCAGGACTGCCGGCTTTAACACCATAAACTTGAATTACCTCTCTTTTGCTTCTATATTTATTATTATTGCGTTAATGGTGATAGGCGCTTCCCCGGGCTCCACCGGCGGGGGGATTAAAACCACGTCGGTAAGCATTCTCTTTGCCTATTTCCGCTCCAGGTTGAGAGGCAGGGAAAAGGTGGAGGTGTTTTACCGCAGCGTCCCTACCGCCACTATAGAAAAGGCATTTATCGTTATTATACTGGCTTTTTTGTTGATCTCTTTTTCCTTTCTGCTGCTGCTAACTTTCGACAGCCACCTGCAAATGGGTAAGCTGTTATTCGAGACGGTGTCCGCTTTCGGTACGGTAGGGCTTAGTATGGGGATTACCGCCCAACTGTCGCTGCCTTCTAAAATCGTGATTGCCGCGACTATGTTTATCGGCAGGATCGGGATTCTTACTCTTTTGATGGCCTTAAGCAGGCGAGAGTCCAAAGCGGTTTACGATTACCCCGAAGCCAACATCATGATCGGTTAGAGAGCCTCCGGCGGCCCTGCCGGGGGCCAAACTTTTGAAAAAGTTTGAACAAAACTTTTATTGAGCGGTACGATTATCTACTTAATAAACGGCCATCGTCGGCTCCTGCCGCGAAGCGGCTTATCGCCCCCCCGTGCGCACGGGGCTCCTAAGTGACGCTTTTTATTACCAGGAAGCCGGCTATCAACAGGACAACAAATATCAATGCCAACCAACCAAAATACTTGTCGATGATTTTTTTGATGGGTTCGCCGAAACGGTACAACAAAAAAGAGACAAGAAAAAACCGGGCGCCCCGGGAAATAATCGAGGCAATTATAAAAGTAACGAAATTGAGATCGAAAGCACCTGAAGAGATAGTGAATATCTTATATGGGATGGGGGTGAATCCGGCGGTGAACACAATCCAGAAGCCATACTCGGCATACTTGACCTGCATCGATTCAAATACGGCTTCGGAAAAACCGGGGATGTTGTTGAAGAAGAACTGCGCTAAACCCGAATAATCCTGCGGGCCGGACCACCATACAAAATGGCCCAGTATATAACCGAAAACACCACCTAAAGCAGAGGCCGCAGTGACGGTAAGCGCCAGGTTAAACCACTTCTTCCTGGCTCCTAAGACCAGGGGAATCAACAAAATATCAGGGGGCACGGGAAAAAAACTGCTCTCCGCAAAAGCAAAAATAAAAAGTGCGATACGGGCAGAGGGTCTTTCCGCCCAACTCAAGACCCAATCATACATTCTTCTTATAAATTTAAGTTTCATCGAATTGTCCTGTTAATTCTTTCATTATTTCAGTGTTGGTGAGATCATATTTTAAAGGAGATAAAGTAATATAGCCGTTTTCGATGGCCCAGACATCGGTGCCCCTACCGCCGATAGATTCGGGATCGCCTGTGCCGATCCAATAATACTTGCGGCCGCGGGGGTCTGTATTTTCGACTATATCGGGCCGGTACCGTTTGTGGCCCGGGGCAGTGACCATAATTTTACCATTGCCGCGATAAGGGATATTAACATTGAAAACCGCCTTTAACCCGGACAACTGCAGCAGCTTAGCCAATATCCGGCCGGTAACCCGCGCTCCCTCCTGCAGCTTGTATTCACCCCCCTGGGTGTAACTCCCTCTATCTGAGATCATGGAAACAGCCAGCCCGGGAATATCATATAAAAACCCGGAAAAAGCAGCTCCTACCGTGCCTGAGTAAAAGATATCCTCGGCCAGGTTCTCGCCTAAATTTAGACCGGAAACAAGAAAATCGGGCCGGCGAGGTAAAATTTCCTGCACGGCAATGTTTACACAATCGGCGGGTGTACCGTCGATGGCATACTCTTTTTCTTTTATCTTGTTAATGCGCAGGGGCCGGTTTAATGTCAGCCCCATACTGACGGCGCTTCTCTCTTTATCCGGGGCCACGATATAAACTTCGTATTTTTCTTCTAAATACTCCTTCAACACCTGGATACCGGGAGAGAAAAAACCGTCGTCATTGGTTAATAATATTGTTTTCATTTTCTGTTCTATACCCGCTTGCAGCGAAAATTTTATCCGCCTGCGGCAGGCGTTCCCCCGATTGCAGGCAGGTAAAAAAATACGTATAATCCAGGCCTGATCTTAATTTTGGGGGAAACCGGGGAAAGTAAATGGTCGGGACGATTGGATTTGAACCAACGACCACACGCACCCCAAGCGTGTACGCTACCAGACTGCGCTACGCCCCGACATTACTTACAAGACTATTATTATACATTTTTATCGAGTATTGTCAATATCTCTTGCAAATTACTTTTAATAATTTTTAAAATTTCGCGGTTATTCTTTCCCTCTTTTACCGCTGCGGGACTGTGGGTCTTTTGTTCTTCATAATCGCCAGGACCAGCTCCTAATGAAGTTTTTATCTCCTCTTTTCCCTTCTTCTCAACGATCAACCAGTGCTTTATTTTTAAAATAGTCTCGATATCTTTTTTGGTGTAAAATTTTTCACCTAATTTATTAACAACAGGATTAAAACCGCCGAATTCTTTTTCCCAATAATCTATAACTTTCCCCTCCAATTTGGCAATCTTTACTGTTTCGCTGCGTTTGAATGTCAGTTTATCGGGTATTCGTAAATCCATTTTTATTTCTCAACCGCGGAAAAACCGGCCCGCGGTTTTCGACTCCATATTATACTATATTTAGCGAAAAATTTCTTTACATGAGCGGCGACAAAAAACATTTAACCGGGATTTCACACAACATTTTGCCTCCGGCGGCCAGGGGGCGCTTTTTAAAAAAACTGCCCCCTGGACCCCCGCAAAAACTTTTGATAAACGAAACGCTTTTCTGCCCAAAAAAACGCCCCTCATGGGCTGGGTGCGCCGCCCCGGATTAAAGGCATAAGGCTTTCTATGGCAGCGTTTAACTCATCCCTGTTTATAGGCTTGGACACATAGGCATCCATGCCTGCTTCTAAAAATTTTTCCCTGTCCCCTTTCATGGCATGGGCTGTCAAGGCGACGATAGGAATATGCAGATGCGATTCGGACTCTAACTTGCGTATCTCTTTAGCAGCAGAGATACCGTCCATCAACGGCATCTGGATATCCATCAATATAAGATCGAAATTCCCATTTTTTAATTTCTCTAAAACCTCGCTGCCATTACCGGCCAGGGTGACATGGTGCCCCGATTTTTTCAGCATCCTCTCGATAACCCGACGGTTAATTTCATTGTCTTCAGCCACCAGGAGATGCAGTCCCGTCACCTGCTCCCGGGCTTTTCGAGGAGCAAAAACCTCAGCCTGCTTGTCCGGGATCGCGGGGGCAGTGTCAAAGGTAAGGGTAAAATAAAAAATAGAACCCGGCCCACCGCCGGCAGACACAGCACTGCGCTCGTTTAGATTTACACTGTCCGCCATAGGGACAAAACCGGGAAATTGGCTGTTCGAAGGGCTTTTTACCCGCACCCTGCCTCCCATTAAAGCCACCAACTTTGCCGATATCGAAAGCCCCAGCCCGGTACCGGTATATTTCCTGGTAATCGAACTGTCTACCTGGCTAAAGGCCAGGAATATGCTCTCCTGTTTCTCCGCGGGGATGCCGATGCCCGTATCGGATACCGCAAATATAAGTTTAACTTTCTCTCCTTTCCCGGTTTCCCCTTCATTGGCGACCATTCTAACGTCTATCAAAACTTGCCCCCTGGCCGTGAATTTTACCGCATTGCCTACCAGGTTTATCAGCACCTGGCGTAACCGCACCGGGTCTCCCTTCAAGAATCCCGGTATTCCAGGCTGGATATAGCTATCGATAACGATCCCCTTTTTTTCTTCGGCTGCCCGGCTGGACAGCAGCGTGACAACTCCCGTTATGGAATTATGAAGATTAAAACCGACTAATTCCAGGTTAAGATTGCCGGAGTCTATCTTTGAGAAGTCCAATACTTCATTAATAATATTCAATAAATCATTAGCGGATGATTGCACTAATTCCAGGCTTTTTCTTAAATCTTCGTTCAATTCGGTTTCCAGGGCAAGGCCGGTCATCCCGATAATAGCATTCATAGGAGTGCGAATCTCATGACTCACATTGGCCAGGAATTCCGACCTGGCGCGTACTGCCACTTCGGCTTTCTCTTTTGCTTTCATTAATTCACCGGTTCTTACCACCACCTTCAACTCGAGTATTTCCTTCTGC